>NZ_JBIWOA010000009.1:0-26543 GCF_044767525.1 Streptomyces sp. NPDC101234
GGCCCGCGGTCGACCAGCACCAACAGCACCGCGAAATGCCGCAGCTCGATACCGAGCGGCCGCAGAGCCTCCGTCATCACCGCCGCCGCACGCCAGTGCGCCCGCCGCAGCAGCAGGGCGAGGGCGAAAGGCGAAGCGTCCCCCGGGCGGTCGGTCGCACGAGAGGTGGCGGAGGGGGTGGCTCTGTGAGGGGCGTTGGTGGTCACGAAGTCACATTACAGCCATATGTGCATTCGATACGGTTTCATTCGAAACCAAGCGTGCGCTGCTGCTCTCTCTCGTCCTCCGGTGTCCGGAGAGGCCCGGCCGTGATCGCGACGCGCGGTCTGCGCGTCCTGGGGGCTTGTCGATGGGGTGCGATGCCGCGTGCGGCCGCGATCCGGCCTGGCCTGGCCGTTCGGAGTCGCTTGACTGATGCATCGGGTCTCGGGCCGGTGCCAGGGTCGTAGTAATCCGATCCATCGGAGCAGGTGAGGACCTTCCGAGCCGGCCGTTGTCCGATTCACGGCTCCGTGGGCACCGATCGGCAGCCGTCGTGGCCGGAAGACGAGAGGGGACGAATCATGAGCGGGAAGGTCTTCGGTACCGATGATGAGCTTGGGTGTGCTCACGAAGATCGCGGACACCGGAAGGATGGTCACACAGGACGTGACATCCGGCCCGGTCCGTTGACATGTCGGACGGTCGTGGCTCTTCTCGAAGAGGAGACGCCTCTACCGGTCATGACGGACCTGCGATACGACACTGCGTATCCGTATTCAGTATTCATGATATTCGATGGGGGTGCTGATTCGGTCATTGAGTGGGAATTCGGGCGCGAGTTGCTGGCTTCCGGTCGACGGTGGCTCGCCGGTCTCGGCGATGTTCAGATTTGGCCTGCCGAAATTCGCGGTCACGGGTTGGTGTACATGTCGTTCAGGTCGGGCTGGGAAATGTTTGTCGTAGCCGCATCGGCGGCAGTTGTCGACGAATTTCTGAATTCTACGTTCGAGGTTGTGCCACTTGGGGAAGAAGGAAGTTTTCTGGGTATGGAGGGTTTCGTCGGTCGGTCGCCGGATGAAACATGACGTCTTGGTCGCCTACTGGAGCGGAAGGGATGCACCGCCGCTCCCGGCGTATCTGTCGTAGGTTCGAGACGGTTGGCGACGGCGGAATCTCCTGTCAGGTGTGATCCGGGCCGGACTGTACCGGCCGGGCGTCGAACGGCCGTTCCGGACGTATCGACAGGACAGCCGGTCGACGGTGTCGAGAATCGGTCCACAGACGGCCCGGCATAGTGCTGCTTGCCAGGCTCGGCGAAGTCGCGGGCCGGCCTGGAATCGGTTGAGACTCGCCGTTCGCTGCTTCGTCGCTTCGTCGCTTCGTCCGAGAGTCGTTCGACTGATGGTCTGACCTCACCGATATGCCGTCGCACCCGACGAGTAGCATGGCGGTAGCAACGACCCCTTGACGGAGAGAAGCTTCACGTGCCGTGCCCGATGCCCGCTGTGTCGATGAACGAACGCCCGGCCCTGTCTGAGCATTCAGTCGCCACAGTCGACGGGAGCAGCGCAGGCAGGTGGCGCCGGAGGGCAGCAGACGCCGTCGTACGGCCCGTTCCGGTGCGCATGCCCATGGCCACGGCGGGCGCATCTGCACGCGTGCGATGATCGGGCGGGACAAGGAGCTGAGCCTCCTGCGAGGGCTGCTGGCAGACACCGCGGCCGGGCGTGGCAGCGCGCTGCTGGTCCACGGCGCCGCCGGTGTCGGCAAGTCGGCTCTGCTGCGCGCGGTCGCGGCCGACGCCGTCGAGGGCGGCTTCAAGGTGCTGCGCACGTCCGGGGTGGAACCTGAGCAGTGGTTGCCGTTCGCCGCGCTGCAACTGCTGCTGCAACCAGTCGCCCGTGGCATCGAAGACCTGTCTGATCCGCACCGGTTGGCGCTCGGCGGTGCGTTCGGCGCCAGGGACACCGAGCCCGAGATCTATCAGGTCGGGCTGGCCGTGCTCGAACTGCTCGCCGACGCGGCCAACCGGCAGCCGCTGCTGTTGTTGGTCGACGACGTGCAGTGGATCGACTCCTCCAGCCGGGACGTGCTCAAGTTCGTTGCCCGGCGCACCCGCGACCTCGCGATACAGGTGATCGGTGCCGCCCGGGTCCAGTACTCCGAATCGTATGTGCTCCTGGACCTTCCGCTGGAGCCGCTCGGCCCGACGGCCGCCGCCGAATTGCTCGATGTCGGCGCGCCCGACCTGCCGTCGCCGCTGCGGGAGCTCATCCTGGAGCGCGCCGCGGGCTTTCCGCTGGCCCTGGTGGAGCTGCCCAAGGCGGTGCAGGGCGCCGGCGCGCAGATGGACGACCTGCCGCTCACCCAGCGCCTGGAGGACGCGTTCTCCGCGCGTACCGATTCGGTGAGCCTGGAATGTCGCACGTTGCTCCTCGTCCTGGCCATCGAGCCTGCCGCGCCGCTCAACCTGCTGCTGGACGTGTCGAGTCGGCTCTTCGGCTCGGCGGTCACCGTCGACGCGGTGCAGGAGGCGGTCGACGCGGATCTGGTCACGCTGGTCGGCTATACCCCCGAGTTCCGCCATCCGCTGATGCGTACGGCGATCTACACCCACGCCACGCTCGCCGATCGGCTGGCCGCTCACCGTGCCCTCGCATCGGTGATGGACGACACCCCCGAGCGCCAACTCGCCCACGAGGCAGCGGCCACGATCGGGCCGGACGAGGAACTGGCCGCCAGGCTCGAGAGTTTCGCCGATGCGGCGCAGGCCCGAGGGAAGGTGGCGGCTGCCGTCCCCGCGCTGCGTCAGGCGGCCGGCCTGGTCGTCGACGCGCAGCGCCGGACCGGCATCCTGGTCCGGGCGGCCGAGCTGTCCAGTGAGATCAACGACCGAGTCAGCGTCCAGATGCTGCTGGACCGCACCGACATGAGCGTGCTGGGCCCGGTGGAGCGGGCTCGTCTCATGGTGGTGTGCGACAGCTCCGCGTCTGGAACGGACGAGCCGCAGCAACGGATCCAGGACATGGTCACCGCAGCGGCCGGAGCGTTCGGCGAGGGAGCCGGGGACGTCGCGCAGGACCTGTTGTGGCGTGCCAGCGCGCGATGTTTCTTCCAGGACGGCGATGCACAAGTGCGTGCTCGGACCGCAGCAGAACTCGATCGATGGAACCCTGATCCGGATGCCCCACACGTGCTTGCCGTGCGGGCGTACTCCGAGCCGTACCGGCACGGGGCCGACGTGATCGCGCGGCTCGACGGAATCGGAGCAGACCGTCACGACGGCCGGATCCTGCATTTTCTCGGTAGCGGCGCCATGGTCATCGGCGAGATGAGCCGTGCCGCCCAGTACCTCGCGCCGGCAGCCGCGGCGTGGCGGTCCCAGGGCCGACTCGGACTGCTCGCCCGTTCGCTGGCCGTCAGCTGGCCGCAGGTGTATCTCGGTCAGCTCGAGCGAGCGCGCGAGGAGTCCGCCGAGGGGCTCGCCCTGGCCGAGGAGACCGGGGAATGGATCGTCTGGCTGGGACTGAAGGCTACGGCCGGCCTGGTGGCTGCACTGCGCGGAGAAACCGGGCAAGCGGCGCGGATGATCCGCGAACTACGCACGCACGGCCTGTTCCCGGGTATGCCGTTCGCCACCGTGATGGCGCAGCAGACCGACGGCCTTCTCGCTCTCTTCGACGGCCGCGCGACGGAGGCATACGACCTTCTCTCGCGTGCGTTCGATCCCGACGACCCGCACTACCACTCGGTGAGCCGCTGGCTGCTCGCGCCGGACCTGGCGGACGCCGCGGTCGCCGCGGGCACCGTGCGGCAGGCCCGGGAACTGCTGGCCGATCTGCCGGAGCTGACCGGACGGCTGCCGTCCGAAATGATGGTGGTGGCTCATGCCTACACCGACGCGGTACTGGCTCCGGACGACACCGCGGAGGAGCGCTACGCCGCGGCCCTCACCACACTGCCGGCCGACTGGACGCTGTCGCGTGCCCGGCTGCATCTGCACCAGGGCCGCTGGTTGCGCCGCCAACGCCGTAACGTGGACGCCCGGCAACCGCTTCGACTCGCCCGTGACGAGTTCGACCGGGTCGGAGCGCAGCCCTGGGCCGAGATGGCCCGCGAGCAGCTGCGTGCGACCGGTGAGTCGAGCGGTCGACGGCGCGCGAACAGCGGCGAGCAACTGTCCGCCCAGGAAATGCAGATCGCCGTGCTCGCCTCACAGGGGCTGAGCAACCGGGAGATCGGCCAGCGGCTGTTCATCTCGCACCGCACGGTCGGAGCGCATCTGTACCGCATCTATCCGCGCCTCGGTGTCACCGGGCGGGGCAAGCTCGCCGCCGCGCTGGCCGCACTCCACGATGAACAGCCCACGTCCGACGTCTTCAGCGCCCCGGAGTGACGGATCGGTCGGCAGGTGCCGGCAATCACGTTCGTACCAACCCGGCGATCTGCGGAACGGACGCGCGGCAATCGCCCTACGGAACGAGTTCCTGGACCGTTTTCAACGGGAACGTCCAACCGTTCGGCGACAGTTCCCCTGTGGCGTCCCGACCTGCCGCAGGCGTGTTTCAGGCGTCCACTTCGTGGTGGTTTCCGAGATGATCGAGAATCATCCCACGGCGGCAGGGAGTTACTGTCAGTATGGAGTGTGACGACGAGCCCGCGTACTGATCCCCCCTCCCTCTCCAGACTCCTCGGACCGGCGGTCCGGTCGGGCGAGGAGGAGCAGATCGAGGCGGTGGCGCGGGAGTGGGGAGTGGTGTTCCCGCCCGATTTCGTCGCCGTCGCGGGGGCGTACGGCGATGCCTCCATCTGCGAGTACATCTTCTTCTGCGGCGCTCGCAACCTGCGCTCGTACGCGGCGAGCATGGGCCGACGGCTGGAGTCTTCGCCGACCGTTCCGCACCGGGTACTGCCGTCTTCTGGCGGAGCACTGGTGTGGGGCAACACCGTCGAGGGCGACCAGTTGTTCCTGGTCGACCGGGGCGGCGGCCGCTGGACTGTGTCGGCGTTCCGGCGCGGTTGGGCGGACTGGTACGACACCGAGCTGGAGTTCGGCGAGTGGTTCCCCCGGATGCTCGCGGGGGAGATCGAGACCGACTGGATGCCCGAGTGGCCGGCCCCGCCGTACGAACTGGGAATCGGGGACTAGGGTCCGTCGTCAAACGGATCTCTTCCGGACCGACACCCGCAGTGTGAGGTCAGTGCGTAACTCCCGCCGGCCTTCGCCGCGGCGATCGGCTTCGCTGTCCTGCGGAACGGCGACGCCCGGGTCCGCACATCTGGCTGATCTCAGTGGCAGAACCCCGGAACCGACACGCGCGTCTGCTCATCGGAGGGAGCCGGCCCGCCACCCGGTGGGACGGAACGGCGGTCGCCGAAGAGGAGCCGAGTTCATGAACCGACGCCCCGAAATACGCTGGTACCACGCGGTGGCCGAGCTGGTGGACTTCGCGCTGATCAGCTGGGAGGCGGAGCCGGAGCGGGTCGCCGCGTTGCTGCCGCCGGGCTTCGAGCCGGACGTGCGGAACGGGGCGGTCCTGGTCTCCTTGGTGGCCTTCCGGGACCGCCACTTCCACTTCCGCTTCGCCCCACGGGTGCGGTTCTCGGCCGGCCAGGTCAACTACCGGACGTATGTCCGCCGGGGCGCGGAGACAGGGGTCTGGTTCTTCGGCACCTCGTTGAGCAGTCGGCTCGTACAACTCCCGCGCACGGGCTGGCAGATGCCCTGGTACCACGAGTCGGTGCGGGTGGCAGGCACCGCGTCCGACTGGCAGTTGCGGACCGAGGGCCGCTGGGGTGCGGCCGACGTCGGACTTCGCGGCACCGGGCGACCGCTCGACCCCCCGCCCGGATTCCCGGACCCCGGCGAGGCGAGCCGGGTCCTTGTCGACCCCGCCGTGGGCTGGTACCCCCGGCGCGACGGGCGGGGCGTGGGCCGGTACTCGGTATGGCACGAACCGCTGCGCCTGGAGGCCGCCGAGGTACGGCACGCACACAGCCAGGCTCTGACCGACCTGAGGCTGGTCGCGCCCGGCCAACTCCCCTGCCACGCCGGACTTCAGCGCAGCACCATGTTTGACGTGCACACTCCGCCGTCCCGGCTGCTCCGTCCCGCGGGCTGACCCGCCGCCCTCGCGGGGGACATCGGCGAGGCGGTGCTCAGGTCAGATTCAGCCCGCCGTCCAGCACGACGACCTCGCCGGTGATGTATGTGCCGGCGATCAGCGACGCCACCAGATCGGCCACGTCGGCGGGCTGGGCGGGACGGCGCATGGGCGCGCGCTCCCGCCACAGTTCCTGCGCCTGCGTCCAGTCCTTCGTCATCGGCGTGTCCACCAGCCCCGGCGCCACCGCGTTGACCCGCACCTCGGGCCCGAGCGCGGCCGCGAGCAGCCGGGTCACGTGATTGAGCGCGGCCTTGCTCGCCGCGTACGGCACCGACGAGCCCTTGGGGCGTACCCCGGCGTGGCTGGTGATGTTCACGATGCTGCCGCCCCCGGGTGAGGTGCGCAGCGCCGGAAGCGCCGCCGTGCACAGCACCCATGGCGCGATCAGGTTCACCTCCAGCAGCCGCCGCCAGTCGGCGGGTGTCGCCGCGGCCAGGTCGTCGTGCGGGACGGGCCAGCTGATGCCCGCGTTGTTCACCAGCACGTCCAGCCGTCCGTACCGGCCGAGCGCCGTCTCGGCCAGCCCTCGGGCCTCGTCCTCCACCGCCAGGTCCGCCTGCACGTACGCCCCGCCGAGCTCCGCCGCGAGCGCCTCCCCGGCCTCCGTACTGCGTCGTGAGTGCACGACGACCCGCATCCCGTCCGCCGCCAGCCTCCGCGCGACGGCCTCCCCGATTCCCGACGTGGACCCGCTGACCAGGGCGACGGGCCTATCCGCTTGTTCGATGCTCATGCCAGCGGATCCTGCCACGGTGGAGGCAGCCCTTCGAGGACGTCCGCGTCCCACAAGGCAACCCCGCACGGCCATCGCGGTGTTCGCGAACGCTCTCGAACACGCAGGTCAGGCTCGCGTGGCCGGAGCCCCGATGTTCGATGTTCGAGAAGTGTTGTCGAACATCCTTCGGTCCTCTGCTCTTGTCCCAGAGCCGACCGCCGCTCTGCCGGAGCCCCTCCGTGCGCTGGGCGGCCTCGTCAACCGGCCCACAGCCCCGCGGCGGGGACGACCCGAGCAGGTCGTTCACAGCCACCGCGGACGAAGAAGGAGGACATATGACACGCAACGCGCCGAGCGAGATCCTTCGGCGGTGGCCCGGGCCGCTGATCGCCACGCTGGCCGCGATCGCCGCGACCGGCCTCGGCACGGCGGCGCCCGCCACCGCGACCACGACCGTCACGCACACGACCGCGTCCAGAGCCTCGGTGACCGCCGCTGCCGCCGCGACGCAGAAGCACGTCTATCTGCGGTCCGCGCTCGGCAACGAGCCTTATGTCACGACCGAGAACGGCTGGTCGGGGAGCACCGGCATGCACGCCAAGAACGTGATCCGGGCGCGTGCCGCGACCCCGGGGCCCTGGGAGGGGTACCGCATCGACTACCTGGGCCCCTCGTCCGGCAACGCGGTGCACCTGTGGTCCGATGCGGCCCAGGCCTACGTGACGGCGGAGTTCGCCTGGGGCACCACGTCGTCCGGTGTGGACCAGCGCGGCACCTTGCACGCCCGCCCCGGGCAGACCGGCACCGGCCCGTGGGAGACCTTCTACCTCGACCAGACCGGCGCGCACACCTTCACGCTGTCCGTACGCGACTCCGGTGGCAAGCTGTGGTACGTCACCGCCGAGCAGAACTACCCGGGCGACGAGGCGGGCCTGCTGCGCGCCAGGGCCACCAAGCCCGGCCCCTGGGAGCAGTTCACCACCGGCCCCGGCCCGCAGAACCTGATCGGCGGTGACGACTACCCCGCGAAGTGGAAGTCCCCGGCCCAGGACTCCTTCGCGAACGTCTTCGGGCTGAACCGGGAGTGCGTGTCCTACGTCGCCTGGAAGATCTACGAGAACAGCGGCGGTACGCAGGTGCCGGGCGGCCGGGCGGCACCCTCGGACTGGGCCCGCTACAGCGTCCGCGTCGACCCAACCTCCGGCTCCGGCGCCTGGAGCTACGCCTACAACTGGGGCTATGCGGCCCCCTCCCACCACGTCACCGTCAACCACACCCCGACCCCCGGTTCGGTCGCCTGGTGGGACCGGAAGGGGGTGTGGGCGGCACACGGCACCGGCCATGTCGCGTACGTGACCGCGGTGCAGAAGAGCGGCTCCGCAGTCACCGGCTTCGACATCGCCGAGTACAACATCGAGGGCAGCGACGGCGCCTACTCGACGATCCACTTCACCGTCAGCAACGGCAAGCTGGTGCGACGCGCCGCCAACACCACATCGTCCGGACCGATGGCCGGCGTGGACCTCAGCTGGGTACCGATCCCCGACGGCTTCGTCCACATCAACGGTTTCTGATCCGGGGGACCGGGGTGGACGGCGAGGGGGCCGCCCACCCCGGTGCCGTGACCGGCACGGTCAGAGACATCGCGAAGGCCACGCCACATGCGGGGCCGGGCCGTCGCGGTGCTCGGCGGGGTCGGGGAGAGGCCGGAAGCAGCCGCAGGTGTTCGGCGTGCGGCCGGATCGGGGCGGTCGAGCTTCGACGTCCGTACGGTCCGCACCCGGACCGAGGGCGGCGGCGCGCCGACGGAGGTGCCCCGCCGGCGCGACGGCCCCGGCGCGGTCAGCGCACCGGCAGCGACCGGGTGTGCTCGATGCGCACCGCGTCCAGGTCCCGCGGGTTCAGGCCGAGCAGCCGCAGCATCGTCGGCGCGATCTGCGTGGTCCGCACCGGAGCGTTCACGCGCACGTCGTGCGGGGTGGCGGCGCCGTAGACGACGAGCGGCACGTCGAGGTCGTCGGCGTGGGCTCCGCCGTGCTCGGCGATCTTGCTCTTGCCGCCGGTGTAGACCACGCCGTACCGGCTGATGCCGAACACGTCGGGCACGCGCGAGTCGCCGGGCCGGGCGCGGAAGTACCGGGCGGCATCCGCACCGGCGTACACGGTCTTCAGACCGCTCGCCGTGAACGGCTCGGCGGCCCCGTCGATGCCGTTGCCGGTGCCGGACTGGGCCAGCAGGTAGGTCTTGGCGAACTCGGCGGCGGCCTGGGAACGGTCGGTGAGCCACAGCAGCATGGCGTCGTCGTCCACGGCGTGGGCGACCAGGTCACCGGCGCCGGGGTGGGCGGCCTTCCAGGCGGCGTTGAGGCCGTCGAGCAGCGGCCCGTCGTCGATGCGGGTCAGCGCCTCGGGGTCGGTGGGCGACTGGCCGTGCTTGGCCGACAGGATGACGGTCGTGCTGCCGTCGAGGCCCCGCTTGTGGAGCTCGCCGAGGAACGCCCCGACCTCCTGGTCGACGAAGTCGAGGTTCTTCGCCAGCAGCGGTCCGGGCGTGCCGGGTGTGGTGTAACCACCCGTCAGACCGTCTGAGGCGGGCAGCTTCTGGGCCGTGGACACGGACTGGAAGTTCATCCCGAAGACCGCCGGGACGCCCGTCTGGTGGGAGCCGCTGTGGTCGTGGCCGTCGATCTCGTTGAGGACGGCCTTCACCTTGTACGCGTCGTACTGCTCGGTCGCGGCGTTGTCCTTCGTCCAGTCCTTGCCGGCCGGGTAGCCGAGGGCCTGGCTGTTGATCTCCGGGGCGAACAGGTCCTGGATGCCGTTGCCGGACGGCCCGTCGAGGATCTCGTAGGCGGCGTGCTTGTCCGACCACGCGGTGCGCAGCCCGGCCTTGCGGGCGACGTCGAAGACCGTGTTCACCTTGAGGTAGGAGTGCGGGTAGACCGGCTTGCAGGTCTTCGGGTCGACGGGCAGCTTCGCCGGGTCGATGAGGCCGGCGGGGTCGCCGGTCATGTTCAGGATGCTGTCGGGCAGGCCGGTCAGGCCCTGGCCCGCGTCGAGGGAGTTCGGGTTCTTGTCGAGGTCCTCGGTGAGGTCGACCTCGGCGCCCGGCTTGACGCCCGCGCAACTGGTGGTGCCGGCCGGGAGCAGGGCGTTGCTGTAGGTGTCGTCGTAGTACACGCCCGTGACGCCCGGGTCCCCGCCGGTCAACTGGCCCACCATGCCTGGGAAGGAGTCGGAGGGAACGGTGGTTCTCGCGTGGGTGTACTCCACACCGCCGCCGACCAGGCGGGCGAGCGCGGAACGCGGGTGCCGGGCCACGTACCAGGCCAGGTCGGACTGGTGCAGACCGTCGACCGACAGCAGCAGGACGTGCCGGGAGCGGGATGCGGGGGAGGCCGCGGCGGGACCGCTGGTCGCGGCGGTCAGACCGCCGACGGCGGCGAGCGCCGCGGCGGCGGCCGCGACGGGACGGAGCGGGTGTCGGAACACGATGGTTCTCCTCACGCTGTGCGGAGCTTGTGACCTTGCGGATCACGCACCGACATTCGAGAGGGAGAACGTGTACGGAACCGGACTTGCGGCCCGTATTCTGCCCAAGAACTTCATCGCGGCGCGCAAAGCCCGGTCCCTCGGGCGTCCTGAATAAGCTCGGAGGCGGGGGGAAGACTGACTGCCTGATGGCGCGGGCGAGGGGATGGGTATGGGTGAGGTGTTCTTCCGGAAGCTGACCCGGTGGCAGGCCGACGGGGACCGGGAACAGCTGGCGGACCTGTATGTGGCTGCGTACCAGGAACCCCCGGGCGAGGATTACCGCAATCGCGAACGGTTCCTGGCCGTACTGGCGGACGATGTCCAACGGCCGGGCTTCGACATGGTGGTGGCCGACGACGTGGAGGGCGAGGACGACGAACCGGCGGGACTGGCTTACGGGTATCCGTTGCACCGCGACGGCTCCTGGTGGCGCGGTTTCGTCGGTGTCCTTCCCGGCGAGGTCGAGGAACTCACCGCATCCGGGAAGGTGTTCGCCCTCGCGGAGTTGATGGTGCTGCCGGAACACCGCCGACGCGGGACAGGCAGCCGCCTCCAGGACAGACTTGTCTCCGACAGCGACGCGGAACTGGCGGTCGCACTCCTCGACCCCGCCGACTCCGTGGCGCTGGAGGCCTTTCGGGCATGGGGCTGGGAACGGCTCGGGCAATTCCACGACGACACCGGGGAATCCGTCCTGGAGGTTCTCACCCGGGCCCTGCCGGGGTGAGAACCAGCGGGGCGGTTGCACGGCCCGGGCCCGGTCTTCTCAACGCGCCCTCGAACACCCCGCCGTCGGGGTGCCCCGGCGTTCCCGGTGTGCGTGACTCTCGGTGCGTCGGAGGCGGACGACGGCGTCGAGCCCGCCGCCCGGGGCCGTCTCCAGGGTGACCTCGCCACCGCTGGCACGGGTGAGTTGCCGGACCATCGGCAGCCCCAGGCCCGTGCCGTCGTGGTCGGCGCCGGCAGCCCGCCAGAACCGGTCGAAGGCCCTGCACCGTTCGGCCTCGGTCATGCCAGGACCTTGGTCCATGACGTGCAACTCGGCGTCGGGCGCCGCCCGGTCCGCCTCTCCCGGGGCGTCGACGACGGCCAGGGTGACGGCGGTTCCCGGCGGGGACGCGCGCAGCGCGTTGGAGAGCAGGTTGTCGACGATCTGTTCAAGGGCGCCCGGAGCCGCCCACACCCGAACGGCGGTGGCTCCCGAGACGACGATGCCGACGCGTTGCTCCTCGGCGAAGGCCGTCCAGATGGCGGCGCGATCGGCGACGACGGCGTCGAGGTCGACAGGCTCCGGCCGGATCGCGGAGTTCTCCAGCCGGGCGAGCGCCAGCAGCCCCTGCACCATACGGCCGAGCCGTTCCAGTTCCCCCAGCGCCTTGTCGAGACTGTCCTGGGCGCACGGGGCGAGGTGCGGCTCGAAGTTCTCCAGGCGCAGGCGCAACGAGGTCAGGGGAGTCCTCAGTTGATGCGACACATCGGAGGCGAACGCCTGCTGCTCCTGCAGCAGATGCTGGAGCCGGGTCGCGGTGGCCGTGAACGCCGCGGCCAGGCGGCGTAGTTCCGGCGGCCCGTGATCGGTGGCCGGCGGGTCGGTGATCCGGCCGTCGGCGAGCTGAGCGGTCGCCAGTTCCAGGGCCCGCACCGGACGGGTGATCGAGCGGGCGAGCGCGAAGCCGATCAGGGAGACAGCGGTCAGCACCCCCACCCCGACGAAGCCGAGAGCCAGCCAGGTGGCACGGATCTTCGCCTCGAGCGGGCCCAGCGCGTACACGGTCCGTACGACGCAGGGAACGACGGCGTCCGAACCACCGGGCACCGTGGTGAAGAGGAGGTCCCCGCCCGCGTACGGGGCGCTCCGGCCGGTGACGACGGGGTGACCGTGCAGCGCGGTGGAGATGTCCGGCTCGGTGGACAGGTCCTCGCCGACCGGGGCGAGGGATGCGGTGTCGGTGAGGACGACGCCCCGGTGATCGGTGACGACCACGCGGCTGTCGGTTCGCCGCCCATAGGCGCGGGCCAGTTCGGGGAGGTCGCCGACGACCCCGCGCTCCATCTTCTCCTCGCAGACCCCGGCGAGCGTCGTCGCCCCCTGCTGCGCCGCGTGGGAGAAACGGGACAGCTCGCTGCGGGCGTAGAAGTGCCCGAACGGCACCTCCAGCACGAGCAGGACGAACAGTATGAGGCTCAGATGACTGAGCAGGATGCGCCGGGTCACCGAGGGCCTCCGCCGGGTACCGGCGTTGTCGCGGAGGCGGTGTCGTCGTATGCCGGGGGGACCAGGCGGAAACCGATGCCGCGGATGTTCTCGATCCAGGCGGAGTCCCCGAGTTTGCGGCGCAGCGCGGCGATGTGGACGTCCAGGGTCTTGGTGGGACCGAAGAAGTTCGGCTCCCACGCCGTGTCGAGAATCTGCCGACGGGAGCAGACGGCTCCGGGGTCCTCCGCGAGGCAGGTGAGCAGATCGAACTCCTTGGGCGCGAGGGCGATCGGCGACCGGTGCAGGCGCACCTGCCGGGTACGGCGGTCGATGGTCAGCGGGCCGACCCGCTGGACGTCGGGGGTGCCGGGTGGCGCCACGTCGTCCGGGGGCTCTGGTTCTTGACCGTGCGGGGTCGGGACGGCGGGACGGGCGCGGCGGGTGACGGCGCGGATCCGGGCGACGAGTTCCCGTACGCCGAACGGCTTCGAGACGTAGTCGTCGGCGCCCAGCTCCAGACCGAGCACCCGGTCGACCTCGTCGTCCCTGGCAGTGATCATGATGATCGGCACGGACGAACGGGTTCTGAGCGCACGGCACACATCGAGGCCGTCCATGTCGGGGAGCCCCAGGTCGAGGAGCACCATCGCCGCCTCCGACGCGGCGAGGCCGTCGGCCCCCGTTCTGGCGTGCTCCACGGTGAACCCGAATCGCCGCAGCCCCTCCGCCAACGGTCCGGCCACCCGGTCGTCGTCCTCGATCAGCAAGACACGCATGCCGGAAAGGCTCACAGACCTCGGCGCGAGAGCGCGGCGCAAACGCCGGAACCTCCCCCTTGCCGGTGATCCTGACCCGGTTGGCGTAGACACCGAACGCGGTATGACGGCGACATCCAGCACCGGGACAGCGTGGAGGAAGGAGAGAGTGAAGACCTTCGAACGCCGAGTGAGCCGACCTGCCGCCCCGCAGTGGCCCGATCGTCCCGCCGGCCCGATCGCAGTCGAAAACTGATCCAGGGCCAGGTCGCGTCGAATGACGAGCGCGCCGCGGAACCGGCCGGCTTCCGCAGTGGCAAAACGCTTCGTCAGGCGGATCCGGAATCACCGGCTGTCATTGCTCTGGCAATCCGCTTGATCGTTGTCCCCTAGCGTCGGTTGCACGGTCGGTGCCACGGGGGCACCGAGCGACAAGCGCCCGCACAAGCCCTGGGACACCCCATGCCCATTGAGGAACTACGTCGCACCCGACCGGACCTGGTGGAGCCCTTCACGGCCGAGCTCCCTGGAGCACGTGCGACCGTGCTGGCCCGGCTGTGGGGCGCCTTCGCACGCGAACCCCTGCCCGGCGTGACCGGACACCGCCGCGAGTCCGACGACCTGGTGATCGAGCTACGGCGGGGCGGATCGCTCTCGGCGCCCGCGTCCGGCGCGCGGTCGTTCGCCGAGGTGCCCGACGACTTCGCCGTGTCCGGGCCGGACGGGCCGATCGACGGACCGGCGCAACTGCTGGCCCAACTCGGCCTGCGTACCGGCGCCGCGGAGCGGCTGGCGGCCGAGCTGGACAACAGCGTGGTCAACCTGGCCCTGGCCAGGGCCGCGAACGCAGGCCGGGCGGTCGCCCCCGACGACTCGGCGGACGCGGAGCAGACCGTCGTGGACGGCCATCCACAGCATCCCTGCTGCCGCACACGTACGGGCATGTCGATCGCCGACGTGCTCGCCTACGCTCCCGAGCACCACCCCGTCGTCCGACTGGCGCTGCTCCGTGTCCCGGCCGACCGCTGGCAGAGCGCCGGCGCCTGGCCACGGCAACTGCGGGACGGCGACACGATCCTGCTCCCGCTGCACCCCTGGCAGCGGGACCACGTACTCGCACACCACCCCGGCCTCGCCGGCTCCGTCTCCGTCTCCGAGGAGACGATCCCGGCCCGGCCGCTGCTGTCGCTGCGCACCCTGGCACCGCTGGGCACCCTGCCCGGCTGTCACCTCAAGACGGCGCTCGACGTCCAGGTCACCAACTACCGGCGCACCATCTCCCCGCCCGAGGTCGCCGACGGGCCCCCGCTGTCCGACCTCGTCTCGGCCCTTGTCGACAAGGCCGGGTACGGCGGCAGCCTGCGTGTCATGCGTGAGCTGGGCGGCGGTGCGGTGTGCGTGGACGGACAGCCCTCCGCGAGCCTGGCGGCGATGATCAGGGAGTCGACCGAGTGTCACCTCGACCCGGGAGAGATCGCGGTTCCGCTCACCGCCGTCCACGCGACGGGAGCGGCCGTCATCTCGGGAGACCCGGTGCGCTGGCTCGCGGACTTCGCCGCACTCGTCCTGCCGCCCGCACTCACGCTGCTGTCCATGGGCGTGGCACTGGAGGCGCACGGTCAGAACACCCTGGTCGTGCTGCGCGACGGGCGGCCGGTGCGGGTGCTCTACCGGGACCTGGACGGCGTACGGGTCAGCCCACGCCGCCTGGCCCGGTGCGGCATCACGCTGCCGCCGCTGCTCGGCACCCGCGCGGGGGACGACGTGGACGCGCTGCACACCAAGCTGTTCGGCGGCCTGATCAGCGGCGTCTTTTGCGAACTGGTCGACGTACTCGGCCGGACGAGGGACGCCGACCCCCGAGCGCTGTGGGGCGCGGTGGCCGAGACGGGCCGCCATGTGTACGCCGGCCTGGCGCGCGACGAGGACGCCGCGGCGTTCTTCGGCGACACGATGCCGCTCAAGGCGACCGTCGCCATGCGCCTGGCCGACAACCCGGGGAAGGCGCAGTGGACCCCGGTCCCCAACCCGCTGGCCCTGTGCCGCTGACGTCCGACACCGATCCGCCACTGGAGTGACCGAATGACCACCGGCACCGCCCCCACCGCCGTCAACGGCACCGCCCCCACCCTCGCAACCGTCACCGAACCGACGGAGACGGCCGACGCCGTCACCGCCCACACACTGCTCAACTGCCTGATCCGCGAGGTGTCCGCCCCCGAACACCAGGTGACGGTCGCCGACGGCCACCTTCTGCTACGACTGCCCCGCCGGGGCCTGCTGCTGCGGTCCCGGCTGCGCCGGATCTCCCTGGTCGGGGCGCACCGCTTCCAGGGCCCGGTGCAGCGGCTCGACGACGACACCTGGGTGACCGTGGACTGGCGGGAGCTGGCGGACTGCATCCAGGACGAACTGGAACTGCGTACGGGCGTCGCCAACGAGGAGTTCCTGGCTCAGGTCGCCGACAGCCGGGAGACGATCCGCACCGCACTGGAGGAGCGGACGAGCCGCACACCGCACCTCGACCCGTACGTGGCGTCGGAGCAGTCCCTGGTGTTCGGCCACCGCTTCCACCCCACCCCCAAGGCCCGCACCGGCGACCCGGAGGACTGGCTGGTGTACGGTCCGGAGACCGGCACCCGCTTCCGTCTGCGCCACCTGGCCGTGCGCAGCCACCTCGTCCGCGAGGAGGGCGAGCTGCACGAGATGGACGCGCTGTGCCCTCCGGCCGACCCGGGGTTCGCGATACTGCCGGTGCACCCCTGGCAGTACCGGATGCTCCAGGACCATGACCGGCTGCGCGAGGTGCTGGCCGCCGGGGAGGTCGTCGACACCGGCACGCACGGACCGGAGCTGGTGCCGACCGCATCGGTGCGCACTCTGTACCACCCGGACACCGACACCTTCCTGAAGTTCAGCTTGAACGTCCGTCTCACCAACTGCGTCCGCAGGCACGCCAGTTACGAACTGTCCGGCGCCGTCGCCCTCAACCGGCTGCTCCAGCCCGTCTTCGCCCGGCTGACCGGCCGCTACCCGGGCTGCGCGCTCCTCGCCGAACCCGGCTACCGCACCCTCGACACCGACGGCGGTCTTCTGGAGGGCCTCGGCGTCATCGTCCGCTCCGGCCTGCGCCACCACCTGCGCCCCGGGGTGACCCCGTTGCTCGCCGCCGCGATCGCGGACGAGTACCCCTTGGGCCCGGCCCACGTCTCCCGGCTGCTCGCCCGCGGCGACGGGGACGTACTGGCCTGGTGGGACGCGTATCTGCACCTGCTGCTGCCACCGGTACTTGCCGCCTACTTCGAACACGGTGTCGTACTCGAACCCCATCTGCAGAACGTCGTCGTCGGTGTCGACGCCGACGGCACCCCGGCGCAGATGTTCTTCCGCGATCTGGAAGGCACCAAGCTCCTGCCCGGACCCCACCGACACACTCTCGCCGACCTCCCCGAGCACGTCCGGGGACCCCTCACCTACGAACCCGAGCACGGCTGGAACCGGGTCGCGTACTGCCTCCTGGTCAACCACACGGCCGAAGTGCTCGGCGCCCTGGCCGACCTCGCCCCGACGCTGGAGCCCGCCCTCTGGGGCCTGGTCCGCGACCATCTCGACGCCTACGCCCGCACCGCCGCCGAACCGCCGCGCCTGCGCGCCCTGCTGTCCGGCGTACCGCTGCCCGCCAAGGCCAACCTCCTGCTGCGCTGGGCCCGCAAGGCCGACCGGCACGCCACCTACGTCCCCCTGACCAGCCCGCTCGGCGCGGACTTCCCCCACGAGGTGATCCGGTGAGGTCCGCACTCCTCGAACACGTCGGCCGACTCACCGACGACGACCTGCCCGCGTATGTCTACGACCTCCCGGAGCTGCGTGATCACCTGCACGCCATCCGGACCGCACTGCCGAAACGCGTCGAGCTGCTGTATGCGGCCAAGGCCAACTCCGACCCGCGGATCCTGCGGACGCTGGCCGAGCACGTCGACGGGTTCGAGGTGGCCTCCGGCGGCGAGCTGAGTCACGTCCGCGGGCTGGTCCCCGATGCGCCGATCGCCTTCGGAGGCCCCGGCAAGACAGAGAAGGAGCTGGCCCGGGCACTGGACGCCGGAGTGCAGCGGCTGCACATCGAGAGCGAACAGGAACTGCGCCTGGTCACCGCCCTGCTGGGCCACCGGAGCGTGGACGTCCTGCTGCGCGTCAACCTGCCCGTCGTCCTCGGCCGGGTCGCGCTCGCGATGGGCGGGCACCCCAGCCCCTTCGGCATGGACCCCGCCCAACTGGACCGCTGTCTGGAGGTGATCGCCTCCGCCCCGCGCCTGCGACTGCGCGGACTCCACTTCCATCTGGCCAGCGGACTCGGGGAACGACCCCATCTGGCCCTGATCGACGAGATCCTGACCTGGGCCGAGGACTGGGCGCGCCAGCGCGCCGTCGACCTGACCGAGGTCAATGTCGGAGGCGGGATGGGCGTCGACTACACCCATCCGCGACGGAAGTTCGACTGGCGCGTCTTCGGTGCCGGACTGCGCCCGCTCCTGGCCCGCCACCCTCGCCTCACCCTGCGGATCGAACCCGGCCGCTCGGTCACCGCCTACTGCGGCTGGTATGTCACCCAGGTCCTGGACATCAAGTTCAGCCGCGGGCAGGCGTTCGCCGTACTTCGCGGCGGCACCCACCATCTGCGCACCCCGGCCGCGAAACAGCACGACCAGCCCTTCGAGGTGATCCCCGACGACCGCTGGGCACGGCCCTGGCAGCGTCCGGAGGCCCGTGACGAGCCGGTGACGCTGGTCGGACAGCTGTGCACCCCCAAGGACGTCCTGGCCCGCGGGGCCATGGTCGAGCGGCTGCGCGTCGGCGACCGGGTCGCCTTCGCGATGGCCGGCGCCTACGCCTGGAACATCTCCCACCACGCGTTCCTCATGCACCCCCACCCGACGTTCCACCATGTCGACGACGTGGAGTCGCCGGCCCCGGGCGGGTACGCCCGCCGGCCGTCATGAACGGCGGTACGCATATGGCGATGACGGCCGTACTCATGTCCCGGAACTTCCGTCGCTACCTGCTCGGGCAGCTGACCTCCAACATCGGCACCTGGATGCAGCGCGCCGCCCAGGACCTGCTCGTCCTCCACCTCACCGGCAACAGCGGCAGCGCGGTCGGCCTCGTGACCGCACTGCAGTTCCTGCCGCAGACCCTGCTCGGCCTGACCGGAGGCGTCCTCGCCGACCGGTTCCCCAGGCGGCGACTGCTGCTCCTGACCCAGACGGCCATGGCAGCGCAGTCCCTGCTGCTCGGACTGCTGACCGTCACCGGGGCGGTGAACCCGCTCTCCGTCTACGCGCTGGCCTTCGTCCTCGGCACCGCCACCGCGGTGGACGGCCCCGCCCGCAGCGCCTTCATCTGCGAACTGGTCGCCCGCGAGGGCGTGGCCACCGCGGTCAGCCTGAACGCCGCCCAGTTCAACGTGGCCCGCATCCTGGGCCCCGCCCTCGCCGGTCTGACCGTCGCCGCCTTCGGCACCGGTCCCGTGTTCCTCGCGAACGCCGCCTCGTACCTGGCCGTCCTCTACGGCCTGATCACCATCCGTACGGACGACCCGGGCCGGCCCCGTGCGGACCGGGCTCGACTGCGCGATGCCTTCCACGACATCGCCTCCACCCCGGAGCTGCTCCTGCCGGTCTGTCTCATCGCCGTCGTCGGCACCTTCGGTCTCAACTTCCAGGTCACGATCTCGCTCGCGGCCATGACCGTCTTCCACTCGGGCGCCGCCGCCTTCGGCTACCTCTCCGCCGCCTACGCCGTGGGCAGCCTCGTCGGCGCGATCCATGGGGCGAGCCGCGGGAAGCCCCCCACGGTCCGACGCCTGACCACCACCACCGTGGTCTTCGGAGTGCTGGAGGCGGCACTGGGCCTGATGCCGGGCTACGGCACCTTCATGGCCCTGCTCATCCCCACCGGTTTCGCCGCGGTGACCGTGACCACCACCGCCAACGCGCTGACCCAGCTCCACGCCGACCCGCAACTGCGCGGTCGTGTCATGTCCGTCTACTTCCTCGTCCTCCTCGGCGGCACCCCTGTCGGCGCCCCACTGGTCGGCCTGGTGTCGGACACCCTCGGCGCCCGCTCCAGCCTGGTCCTGGGCGGTGTCGTCTCCGCGTCCTGCGCCCTCGCGCTGTCCGCTGTGATCGGACGGCGCGTCCGGCGGCTCCCCCCGGTCACGAGCCCGGTCCCCATGACCGGCCCGGCCCTCACACCGGCTCGCCCGGCCGATCCGTGACGCCTCAGTGGAAGCCGGCGACCAGGGCGCCGAACTCGTCGGGCGTGGCGAGCCGGACGCCGAGTTGTTCGGCCTTGGCGCGCTTGGAGCCCGCGCCCTCTCCCGCCACGACGAGGGTGGTCTTCTTGGAGACGCTGGAGGAGGAGCGGCCGCCGGCCCGCTCGATGAGCTCGTTCATCTCGTTGCGGGAGAGCTTCTCCAGGGCCCCGGTCATGGCGCCGGTGACGACCACGGTCATCCCGGCCAGCGGGCACGCCTCCGGCGCGGCCGAGGGCGCCTCGCCGGGAGGTGCCTCGCCGTCGGGTGCCGTGGCGTCCGCGGGGGAGGGCGGGGTGGCGCCGGGCTCGGTCATGTTGACGCCCGCGGCGGCCAGTTTTTCGATGAGCGGGGCGAGTTCGGCCAGTTCCGCGACGATCGAGGGGGCCTTCTCCACGCCGATGCCCTCGACCTGCTGCATCGCCTCGGCGTCGGCGGCGCGTACGGCGTCCATGGTGGCGAAGTGGCGGGCGATGCGCCGGGACATGGACCGGCCGGTACCGCGCACACCGAGCGCGCACAGCACCCGGGACAGCGGCTGCTGCCTGGCCTCGGCTATCGCGGCGAGGAGGTTGTCGGTGCTGGTCTCGCCCATCCGGTCCAGGCCGAGCAGCTGTTCGCGGGTGAGAGCGAACAGGCCGGCGAGATCGGTGACGAGGCCGGCGTCGACGAGCTGGACGACGCGGGTGGCGCCGAGGCCTTCGATGTCGAGCTGGTCGCGGCCGGCGGCGTAGGAGAGCGAGGCGACCAGGTGGCAGTTGCGGCCCTGCGCGCACCGCCAGCGTTCCTCGCTCCTGTCGATGGCCGATCCGCAGCGCGGGCAGGTCTCGGGGAAGGCGATGGGCTGTTCGTCGCCGGTACGCAGGTGGGCGACCGGGGCCTGGATACGGGGGATGACGTCGCCCGCGCGGTGCACCATGACCTGGTCGCCCAGCCGCAGGTCGCGGCGGGTGATGTCGGCCGGGTTGTGCAGGGTGGCGTAGGTGATGGTGGAGCCGTCGATGACGACCGGTTCGAGGACGCCGCGCGGGGCGATGATCCCGGTGCGGCCCACGTTCCACTCCACCGCCAGCAGCCGGGTGATCTTCTCCACGGCCGGGAGCTTGTAGGCGATCGCCCATCTGGGTGCGCGCGAGCCGGATCCCGCGGCCTGCTGGTCGGCGGCGAGGTCGGCCTTGATGACGATGCCGTCGATGCCGAACGGCAGCCCGGCACGGACCGCGGCGATCTCCGCCACCCGGGCCAGCACCTGCTCGACGGTCTCGGCGACGGTGTCCGGGATGTCGGTGCGGGCGCTGGTGTGCACACCGAACTCGGCCACCAGACGCATGAGATCGCCGTGCGCGGACGTGTTCAGCCGCTCGGTCAGCGTGGGGTCGGTGGTGGGCAGGGGCAGCAGTCCGTAGCCGAAGAACGTCATCGGCACCGTGTAGACGCGCTCCTTGGCCCGCAGGGTGCCGGCCGCGGCGTTGCGGGGGTTGGCGAACGGCTGCCCGCCGTGCTGGGTGCGCACCTCGTTGGCGTACTCGAACTGCGCGTTCGTCATGAGGACTTCGCCGCGTACCTCCACGGTGACCGGCTCGGCCAGCTGCTCGGGCAGCCCCTCGATGGTGCCGATCGCGTGCGAGACGTCCTCCCCGGCCGTCCCGTCGCCCCGGGTGATCAGCCGGGTGAGGCGGCCGGCGGTGTAGCGGGCGACGATCGCCAGGCCGTCCAGCTTCGGCCCGACGTGGAAGCGGGTCACCTCGTGCCCGACACGGCGGGCCAGGGACTCGGTCCAGGCGGTGAACTCCTCGGCGGAGAACACGTTGTCCAGGCTCAGCATCGCCGCCGAATGCGGGACGTCGCCCTCCACCGCGCCGCCGGCCACCTTCCCGGTGGGGGAGCCGGACAGCACCTGTTCGGGGTGTACGGCCTCGTATGCGGCGATCCCGCGCACCAGCCGGTCGTAGGCGTCGTCGTCCAGCGGCGAGGTGCCGCCCGCGTAGTACGCGGCCGCTGCCTCCACGGCGTCCTCGACCGCCTGTGCGTAGGCGGCGGCATCCACGATCACTGCTGCAGGTGTTGTCATACGCCGCATCCTGCCGCCCACCACTGACAACGGGACCGGACGCAGGGGCTGCAGGGCCGTCGCCTTGTTACCGAATGCGGACAGAGCCGGGTGAACAACGCCCGCCCCGGAGCCATCTCACGGGGTGCAGCGAAACAGCCGATGCGGTCGGTCGCCCTGCGGGAGCAGGGGGTGATGCCGTGTCCTGACAGCCCATGGGGGAGCTTTCATCATGACCACGAACCGTGCCCGCCGTACCGCCCGTACCGCCGGCCTGGTGGCCGTCGCCGCCGCCGCGGCACTGTCGCTGACCGCCTGCCAGAGCGGGGGCAAGGACGCCGCCGCCGGCTCGGAGAAAAAAGTCTCCGCCTCCCCCTCCACCGGTGAGGGCGGTGGGCTCGGCGGGGCCAAGACCAGCGGCGCCGGGACCGGCCTGCGGACGCAGACGACCGCCGCGCACCGCTCCACCACTCCCGCCGCCACGCCCAGGACGGCATCCCCCAGGACGGCATCCCCGGTCCGCACCCAGACCCTGCCCGACGGGAGCAAGGCCGAGATCCGCAAGCTCGGTGCCGAGCACTACCTGGTCAAGATCGTCAACCATGGTGATGTCCTGGGCACGATGGAGGCGAACCACCGGGACGCCGGGCTCGACGCCAACGACATGTTCATCCTGCTCACCCGCGACGGCCGGGTCCAGGCCTGGATGGGCGGCGGACACGAGGGACCGGGCACCTTCGAGCTCATGGGCGGCTGGACGGCCAAGGTCACCAAGGTCGGTGAGGACCACTACCGCGCGCGGATCCTCGGCGACGCCGGCGGTGTGTCCGCCACGCTGGACGCGAACGGGCAGGACGCCGGTGCCGAGGTCGACCGCGTCTACATCGTGCTCAGCGCGGGCGGCGTGGTCAGCGCCCACGCGTAGCCGCGGGCCCGGCACCGCGGCGGAGCGCCTCGCAGGCCGTACGCGATGCCGATGCCGATGCCGATGCCGGCGACGGCGTGCGTGTCCCCGGGACGCGATGCCGTCGCCGGCCGGCAGGGCTCAGCGCAGGACGACGTTGTGGGCAGGCGAGACGTCCGGCCGGACATCGCCGTAGCCCAGGTCGGTGAGGACGGGGCCGAGGATCTTGGCGAAGGCCTCGAACGACTCGGGAGACTCCCATACGTCGGTGACGCGCCAACAGCCGCCGACCGGCCCGGCGATGTGGGCGAGCAGTCCGGGCGCGGGCAGGTCGGCCGGCGAGGCGAAGCCCCGGCCTTCGGTGACGCGGTCGATGCAGGTGTCGTACAACTCCTGGGCGGCAGGCGTGTTCTCGAGGTCGAAGGTCACGATGACGGGCATGGTCGGGTGCTCCTGTCCGTTGTCCGCCGGATCCGGCGGATGCCGCCCCACGGTCTCCCCGCTCCGACGGCGGCGGCAACGGCGCACGGGACGGCTCGCCGGAGCGCCGGGAGCTGTGGCATGTGCGGGCGCTCACCGCGCGTGCTCCGCACGCTCCTTGTGCCGTGTCCTCCGGGAGTCGTTCCGGCCCATGCGTGCCACGACGCGCGCCGATCCGGTCCGCCTGGAGGCCGGCGGGCACTTCGGTCAGCCTGCGGCGACCGGCTCGCCTCTGTGCGCCGTACCCCCGCGCGGTAGGGCTCCCGCCCGGTAGGGCAGCATCTCCTCAGCCGTTGCCTGACCATGAGGGGCTGTCATGACGTCCACCCGCCGCGCCGCTTCGATAGCGGTGCTGTCCTGCCTGATACTCGCGGGCTGCAAGTCCGGATCGCTCGGCGGTTCGTCACCGTCTCCGGGCGGGAGCGCATCCGCCCCGGCGTCCGGTGCCGCCGGTGGTGCCGGTCGGAAGATAGCGGTCGGGGCCGGTCCGCAGACGAAGTACACGGTCCAGCAACAGCCGGCGGCGGGGTCGTGTCACTACCGGTACGAGAAGGGCGAACCGCTCGAGGACCTCGCGTGCACGCCGGGTGCGATCTCCCCGGCCGTGACGCAGGCGAACATCGCGTCGACGATATGCCGCAAGGGCGGCTACACCTCGGGGGTACGCCCCTCCGCCTATGTGACGGGCAAGGAGAAGCGGCTCAACGCGGCCTCCTACGGCGACACCGGCAGTCTGAGCGACGACGAGTACGACCACTTGATCAGCCTGCAGCTCGGCGGCGACCCCAACGACCCGCGGAACCTGTGGGTGGAGCCGGCCGACCCCGGCCACAAGAAGGGCTCCGGGGTGAACAACGCGAAGGACCCGGTGGAGACGAAGCTGCACACCGCGGTCTGCTCCGGCAAGGTCACCCTCGCCGCCGCGCAGCAGGCCATAGTGACGGACTGGACCACCGCGCTCAGCCGCCTCGGCCTCAGCTGACCCGAGTGCTCTTCGGCGGTCTCGTGGCCGTCCGGAGGGAGCCGTCCGGAGGGAGCGCCGAAGTCGCCGGGCCGCCTCCTGGATGCCAGCCTGGAGTCCTGTCTGAGTTCGCCGGATTTCCGCCGGTTTCCTTCCGGGCCTCTGCCGGACCTCTGTCGGATCTCCGTCGGATCTCTGGTCGTGGGAGGGATGGAAGCCGATGATCTCCGACATCTCCGGCCCGGTCGTCTCCCGGCAGGAGTTCGACGAACTCTTCATGTCCCTGCGCACTTGGGGGCGCTGGGACGCGGCCGGTCGCGGGGCCTTCAACCGGGTGACCGCCCAGCACGCACGGCGGGCTGCCGCCCTGGTGCGGTCCGGGACCGTCGTGCCCACGGCCCTGCCCTGGAACACCCGCTCCGGCCCGGACAACCCCAGGCCCGCCCTGCACCACATGACCGACCTGGGTGACGTGGAGAGCCCGGAACCGGCCACCCACAAGGACTTCGTGGCCGCCGACTACCACGGCAAGGGCATCTCCCACCTCGACGCGCTCAGCCACGTCGCCTACCGGGGGGAGCTGTACGACGGCCGCTCGGCGCGCGGTCACATCGATGCGGGCGGCGCCCGCTTCGGAGCGGTGTCGGAGCTCGGCCCGCTCGTCACGACGGGCGTGCTGCTCGACCTGCCCGCTGTCCTCGACGTCCCCTGGCTGGAGCCGGGGCGGGCGGTACGTGCGGCGGACGTGCTCGCGGTCGAGCGGGCGCTCGGCGTGACCGTCGGTGAAGGTGACGCCGTGCTGCTGCGCTCCGGGCACGCCAGACGCCGACGTGAACTCGGTGCCTGGGACTCGGGGGCGTTGAGCGCGGGCTTTCATGTGGACGCCGTACCGCTGCTGGCCGAGCGAGGCATCGCCCTGCTCGGTGGCGACGGCGACAGCGACGTACGGCCCTCGCCCGTGCCCGGCGTGCACTCGCCGGTGCACGCCCTGGCCGTGGCCGCGCTGGGGGTGCCGCTGCTGGACAACCTCGACCTGGAGGCTCTGTCCGCGGCGACCGCCGAGGCCGGCCGGTACACGTTCATGCTGGTCGTGGCCCCGCTGAACATCCCTGGCGGGACGGGATCGCCCGTCAACCCGGTAGCGGTGCTGTGACTCTCGCCGCTGATGTCCGTATCCTCACTTATATGAGTTTTTTACGCAAAGCTGATTGTTGCGACTGTGAGCGAGGCAAGGCGTGATGCGGTCCGGCAGGCAGTCAGTGCCTGCGAGGTATCCGAAGGGTGACTCGGGACCCGTTCGTTTCCGCGAGCGGTTCCTTCAGGGCGAGCCGGTCGAGAACGGGGTACGGACGTCGATCCTGGACTCCTGGCTGCGCTGCCGTTCCCTCGGTCTCTCGCCGGACCGGTCCGACCTGCCCTACCGTGACGACTTCGATCCCGGCGGGCGGATCGTGCGGGCGGCTGCGCCGGTGCTCGACCGGCTCCAGGCCCGGTTCGCGGGCAGCCGGATCAACATCTCCCTCGCCGACGCCAACGGCATCGTCCTGCTGCGCCGCTTCGGCGACCCGTCGATGGTCCGCGGCCTTCCCGCGATCCAGGTGGAGCCGGGCTTCGTCTTCGCCGAGCGGTTCGCCGGCACCAACGGAATCGGTCTCGCCCTCGCCGAGCGCGGCCTCGTCCGGGTCTTCGGAGCCGAGCACTTCGCGGAACGCGCCCAGGGCAACGCCTGTATCGCGTTGCCCGTCCGCGACCCGCTCAGCGGGCGTATGGAGGGTGTGCTCTGCTTCGGCTACCAGCG
This sequence comes from Streptomyces sp. NPDC101234, assembly GCF_044767525.1. Lineage (NCBI taxonomy): Bacteria > Bacillati > Actinomycetota > Actinomycetes > Kitasatosporales > Streptomycetaceae > Streptomyces > Streptomyces sp. NPDC101234. The sequence goes on from NZ_JBIWOA010000009.1 coordinate 25,854, forward strand.
CAGCGCCGAGGACCCGGCCCTGGCCGATGTGATCCGCCGGGCGGCACAGGCCGTGGAGCGCAGGCTGCTACGGCAGAGTTCCGCACGCGAGCGAGTCCTGCTGCGGGCATACGAGTCGTCCGCCGGTCCCGCCTCCGCCCTCTCCATCGACGAACCCGCCCTGCATCTCCGCGCCGACGACCGGGCCGCCCTCATGGAGAAGGCCGCCGAGTTCATCTCCCACGCCGAGCAGGGCAGCGCGCGGGTCTTCTTGTCCGACGGCCGCTGTGTCACGCTCGTCAGCCGCCCGGTGACCGGCGCCGCGGGGGTGCAGGGCCTCGCAGTCGAAATGACGATGCCAGGGGCGGCGGCAGGGGCGTCGTTGATCGTTTCGCATCGGCGGACGTTGCTGGGCGGGGCCCTCGGGAGCCCTGCCGCGCGGGCCGGGCCCGGATCGCCGGGCCGTGTAGTGGCGGGACGCTCGCTGGACCTCTCCGCGGACGGCGCGGCGAGTGCCGGACAGCCCCGCGAACGGACGCCCGACCTCCTCATGGGCCGTACCGCGGCCCCGGCGGTACGGCGAGGGCCCCACGCCGAAGCCGACACCCGCGCCGACACCCTTGCGGCGCCGGACTCCGCGACCGGTACCGCGACCGACGCCCGTGAGCAGTCCGTGACCGGACACAGGGCCTCTGCGGCCGACCGTATCGC
>NZ_JBIWOA010000009.1:26642-139508 GCF_044767525.1 Streptomyces sp. NPDC101234
CCCCCGCGACCGCTCACACGGCTTCTGCGACTGGTCGTATCGCCCCCGCGACCGCTCACACGGCTTCTGCGACTGGTCGTATCGCCCCCGCGACCGCTCACACGGCTTCTGCGACTGGTCGTATCGCCCCCGCGACCGGTCACAAGGTCTCTGCGACTGGTCGTATCGCGCCCGCGACCGGTCACAAGGTCTCTGCGACTGGTCGTATCGCCCCTGCGACCGGTCACAAGACCGCCCCCGCAACCGGCCGGAACACCCCCGGGACCGGTCGCGACACCGCGCCCGGAACCCCCGACACCTCTGATACCTCAGGCACCCCCGGAACCTCCGCTCCGCCCCGCCGTCTCGTCCTCTTCGGTGAGCCCGGGGTGGGTGCCTACGCCCTTGCCGCGCGGCGCAGGCTCGAGCTGCTGTCCGAGGCCGGCGCGGGCATCGGTACCACGCTCGATGTCCGCCGTACCGTCGAGGAACTGGCGCAGACGGCCGTGCCGAAGCTGGCCGACTTCGTGACCGTCGACCTGCCCGATGCCGTGTTGCGCGGCGAGGAGTCCGACGACCCGCTGGGTGATCTGCGCCGGACGGTGGTGCACGGGGTCCGCGACGGGCTGCCGTTCACGCCGGTCGGCAAACGGATCGAATTCGGCCCGACCACCCCCCAGTTGCGCTGTCTGACCCATGGCCGGGCGGAGCTGGAGCCGGATCTGCAGGTCGCCGCGGGCTGGCTCGCACAGGATCCCGAGCACACCGAGCAACTGCTGGCCCACGTGCGCTCGCTGATCGCCGTACCGCTGGTGGCCCAGGGGGTCGTGCTGGGCATCGCCAGTTTCTACCGTGCTCAGGGCTCCGCCGCCTTCGGCGACGACGACCGTTCGCTGGCGCAGGAACTGGCCGCACGTGCGGCCCTCTCCATCGACAACGCCCGCCGGTACACCCATGAACGCTCGATGGTCCTGGCCCTCCAGCGCAGACTCCTGCCGCACCGGCTGCCCGACCAGGACGCCGTGGAGATCGCCCACCGGTATCTGCCCGCCGAGTCGGACGTCGGCGGCGACTGGTACGACGTCATCCCTCTCCCGGGTGCCCGGATCGGGCTGCTCGTGGGCGATGTCGTAGGGCACGGCATGCTCTCGGCCGCCACCATGGGCCGGCTGCGTACCGCCGCCCGCAGCTTCGCCGAACTGGACTTCCCGCCGGACGAGGTGCTCAGCCACCTGGACGACCTGGTCGGCCGGCTGGATCGCGACGACCCCGACGGCGAGGGCTCCGGCATCATCGGCGCAACCTGTCTGTACGTCGTCTACGATCCGACCACGCAGCGCTGCGTCATGGCCCGCGCCGGCCACCCGCCGCCCGCGCTGGTCCGACCCGACGGCAGCGTCTCCTACCCCGACCTGCCCGCCGGTCCTCCGCTCGGTCTCGGCGGGCTGCCCTTCGACTCCGCGGAGGTCGACCTGCCGGAGGGCAGCCAGCTCGTCCTCTACACCGACGGACTCATCGAAGACCGCCACCGCGATGTGGACGCCGTCCTGGAACAGCTGCGCAGCGCCCTGGCGGACCGCCCGGAGCGCACCCCCGAGGAGACCTGTCAGGCGGTCCTGGACAGCGTGGCGCCCGCCCATCCGTGCGACGACGTCGCCCTGCTGGTCGTCCGCACCCACGCCCTGGGGCCCGACCGGATCGCCACCTGGGAGCTGCCCGCCGATCCGGCCCTGGTCGGTGAGGTCCGCGCCGCCGCCCTCGGCAGGCTCGGTGAATGGGGCCTCGACGAGACCGCGTTCGTCATGGAGCTGATCCTGAGCGAGCTGGTCACCAACGCCATCCGGCACGGCTCCGGACCCGTCCGGGTACGACTCCTGCACCACCGCACCCTGATCTGCGAGGTCTCCGACACCAGCAACACCGCCCCGCACCTGCGCCGGGCGGCCACCACCGACGAGGGTGGCCGGGGCCTGTTCCTGGTCGCCCAGCTCTCCCGGGCCTGGGGCACCCGGCACCTGGCGGAGGGCAAGGTCATCTGGGCCGAATGCGGAGTCGACGGCGTGTGAGACCCCCTCGGCACCCCATATCGTATGGATTGATGTAATTTTTTCCCGTGTGTGACGCTCCCGGCCTGGCTGCGGCTCCCGCCTCCGCGGCGGAACCCGTGGTCAGCATCCGCGGGCTCGTGAAGAGGTTCGGCGGGACCGTCGCACTGGACGGCGTCGACCTGGACGTCCACGCCGGCAGTGTCCTCGCCCTCCTCGGACCCAACGGTGCCGGAAAGTCCACGCTCATCAAGGTGCTCGCCGGAGTGCACCGTCCCGACGCCGGGCGGATCACCGTCATCGGACACCCCCTCGGCAGCCACGCGGCCACCGGCGCGATGTCCTTCATCCACCAGGACCTCGGGCTCGTCGACTGGATGACGGTGGCCGAGAACGTCGCCCTGGGCACCGGATACCCGCGCCGTGCCGGCCTGATCTCCTGGCGCCGCACCCGCGAGCGCTGCGCAGGCGCCCTACGGACCGTCGCCGTACACCTCGACCCCGACGAACCGGTCGCCCGGCTGGCCCCCGCCGAGCGCTCCCTGGTCGCCATCGCCCGGGCACTCGTGGCCGACGCACGGCTCATCGTCCTCGACGAGCCCACCGCCCGCCTCCCGGCCGCCGACTGCGCCCGGCTCTTCCGCAGCCTGCACGACCTGCGCGACCGCGGCCACGCAATCCTCTACGTCAGCCACCGCCTCGACGAGGTCCACCAGGTCGCCGACACCTTCGCCGTCCTGCGCGACGGCCGGCTCGTCAGCCGCGGCCTCCTGGCCGGGTACAGCCCCGCCCGTCTCGTCCACGACATCGTCGGCGAGCAGCCCTTCGGCCTTCGCCCCACCGCGCCGGTCCCTGCCAGGGCACCGGCCGTCCTCACCCTCGACGGACTGCGCACCACCGGCACCGGCCCGGTGAGCCTGGTACTGAGGGCCGGCGAGGCCGTCGCCCTCGTGGGCCTCTCCGGCGCCGGGCACGTCGAGCTGGGCCGTGCCCTCGCCGGTGCCCTGCCCATGCTCGGCGGAACCGCCACGCTCGACGGCCGGCCCTACCGCCCCCGCACGGTCGCCGACGCCGTCGCCCGCGGCGTCGGCCTGGTCCCCGGCGACCGGCTCCGGGAGGGCTGCCTCCCCCAGCTGACCGTGCGCGAGAACCTCCTCGCCAACCCCCGAGCCGACGGCGTCCCGGCCCTGCACCGGATCCGCCCGCGCCGGGAACGGGCCGAGGCCGCCGGGCTGGTCGACCGGCTCGCCGTGCGCCCGCGCGACACCGAGGCGCCCGTCGCCACGCTCTCCGGCGGCAACCAGCAGAAGGTGATGATCGGCCGCTGGCTGCGCGCGGGCCCCCGGCTGCTGATCCTGGAGGAGCCCACCGCGAGTGTCGACATCGGCGCCAAGGGCGCGATCCACCGACTGCTCGACGACGCCCTCGCCCAGGGCCTCGCGGTCCTGCTCGTCTCCAGCGACTTCGAGGAGGTGGCGGACGTGTGCCGGCGCGCCGTCGTCCTGGTCCGCGGGAGGGTGACGACCGAGCTGAGCGGCAGCGCCCTCACACCCGCCGAACTCACCCGAACGGCCTCGGCGGTACCCCCTCCCGGACCGGGTGACGGACGGGGACCGGGCTCCGGACCGAGTGGTGGGCAGGGGCCGGGCTCCGGAACCGGTGGCAGGCCATGACCGGGTTCCGGAACGGGTGGCAGACCATCACCGGGCTTCGGAGCCGGTTGCGGGGTGTGACCGGTCGTGGGCCCCGGCCGGGTGGCCATCTGATCGGGTCCTACGGGCTGCCGGTCCTCACCCTCCTGCTCGTCCTGGTCTTCTCGCTGGCGCTGCCCCGGACCTTCCCCACGCTGGACACCGTCGACTCGATCCTGTCCACCCAGGCGATCCCGGCCGTCCTCGCGCTCGCCGCCATGGTCCCCATCGTCACCGGCGCCTTCGACCTCTCCCTCGGCTACGGCCTCGGCCTCGCCCACGTCATGGTGATGAAGCTGATCGTCGACGTGGGGTGGCCCTGGCCGCTCGCCTGTCTCGCCGTGGTCGCGGGCGGCGGCCTCGCCGGGGTCGTCAACGCGGCCGTCGTGGAGTTCGGGCGGATCGACTCCTTCATCGCCACCCTCGGCACCGGCAGCATGATGTACGCGATCACCGGCTGGGTCACCGGAGGCGGCCGGATCGTCCCCGGCCCGCAAGGCCTCCCGGCCGCCTTCACCGACCTCTACGACGCGAAGTTCCTCGGCCTGCCGATCCCCGCCTTCTACGTCCTCGCCCTCGCCGCCGTCCTCTGGCTCGTGCTGGAGCGGCTGCCGCTCGGCAGGTATCTCTACGTCGTCGGCTCCAACCCGCGCGCGGCCGAACTCGTCGGCATCCGCACCCGCACCTGCACGGTGTACGCGTTCACCGCGTCCGGGCTGATCATCGGCTTCGCCGGGGTGCTGCTCGCCGCCCAGCAGGAACTCGGCAACCCCAGCGTCGGTCTCGACTACCTGCTGCCCGCCTTCGCCGGCGCCCTCCTCGGCTCGACGGCGATCAGACCCGGCCGCCCGAACGTCCTCGGCACGGTCGTCGCGGTCGCCGTCCTCGCCGTGGGCCTCACCGGCATCGGCCAACTGGGCGCCGACTTCTGGACCGTCCCCCTCTTCTACGGCGGCACCCTCCTGGTCGCCGTGGGCCTCGCGGGCTACGCGTCCCGTCGCCGCCTGGGCACCGGCACCGGCCTGCCGCCCGAACCGCCGACGCCGGCGGAGGGGGGCGCCGAATGACGCCTTGTCCGTGGCATGTCCGCCGACACGGGCAGGCGGGGGCCGGGCGCGGCCTGTCCCACGCTCCGCCCGCTCTGCCCTTCGGCGACCCGGGGTACGGCATCCGTACCGCCCGCCCCCGCCCCGGTGTCCGCCGGCGCCGGTTCGCCCGTCGCACCGCCGCGCTGCTGGCCACGATCGCCGTTCTCGCCGGCTGCGAACGCGGCTCCCCGCGCACCGGGCCGGGGGAGTCGCTCACCGGCCCGATCGGCTGCCCCGCCGTCTACGACACCGCCCGCGCCGCCGTCGAGCGTGCGGAACGCACCGATGTGCCCTGGAACGGGCCGACGACCGGCCCGCGCGCGGTGACGGGCAGGTCCCTCGTCTATGTGGCCCAGACGATGACCAACCCCGGTGTCGCCGGTGCCGTGCAGGGCGTGCGGCAGGCGGCACGGGTCGTCGGCTGGGACGTCCGGGTGATCGACGGCGGCGGCACCCCGGCCGGCATCCAGGCCGCGATGGGCCAGGCGGTCGATCTCAAGCCCTCCGGCATCGTCATCGGCGGTTTCGACCCCGGCTCCACCGCGCAGCAGGTCTCCCGGGCCGCCGCCGAGAACATCCCGCTGGTGGGCTGGCACGCGGTCGCCGCGCCGGGCCCCAGTCGGCGGCCCCCGCTCTTCAGCAACGTCACCACCCACGTCCGGGACGTGGCCCGCATCAGCGCCCAGTGGGTCATCGGGCACTCCCGCGGCAGGGCCGGGACGGTGGTCTTCACCGACGCCTCGATCCCGTTCGCCCTCACGAAGTCCGAGCTGATCAGGAAGGAGCTCGCCACCTGCCCGGGCGTGCGCGTCCTGGCGTACGAGAACATCCCGATCCCGGACGCCGGCAGCCGCACCCCGCGCGAGATCGCCTCGCTCCTGTCCCGCTTCGGTGACCGCTGGACCCACTCCGTCGCCATCAACGACCTCTACTTCGCCGACGCCGCGCCCGCCTTCCGCGCGGCCGGCGCACCGGGCTCGGGACCGCCGTACAACATCGGCGCGGGCGACGGCGATCCGTCCGCCTTCCAGCGCATCAACAGCGGGCAGTACCAGTCCGCCACCGTCCCCGAGCCGCTGACCCAGCAGGGCTGGCAGATCGTCGACGAGTTCAACCGCGCCTTCTCCGGCAGCCCGGCCAGCGGCTACGCGGCACCCGTCCATGTCTCCACCGCCGCCAACACCGGCGGCGCCACCTCCTGGGACCCGTCGGGCTACCGGGAGGCATACCGGGAGATCTGGGGCAGGTGACGTGCCGTGTGTCGGCGATTCGACGCGAACATACGGAGGCCGTCCCCGGGTACGCGGGGACGGCCTCCACCTGTTTCCGCGGCGTCAGGCGCCGGTGGCGATGCGGAACGCGTCGGTCACACCGGCTCCGGCAGCCGCTCGTCCTCGTTCATCGACAGCTCCGGGGGCGCCTTGCGGAACAGGCGGGTGAGCCAGGCCAGCTGGACGATGCCGAGCGCGAGCCAGATCAGGCCCAGCGTGATGGCCTTGCCGTCCAGATGGGCGAGCAGCCAGAGGTCGACCGCCGCGCCGATCGCCGGGACCACGACGTACGACAGGACACCGTGCCGGGTGCCGCTGCGGCGCTCCCGGACGAACGTGGCGATGACGCTGATGTTGACGAAGGTGAAGGCGGTGAAGGCGCCGAAGTTGATGAACGACGTCGAGGTCGCGACGTCCAGGCGCAGGGCGATGAGTCCGATCGCGCCGGTGAGCAGCACGTTGACGGCCGGGGTGCGGAACTTCGGGTGGATACGGCCGAAGATCCTGCGCGGCAGCACCGAGTCGCGGCCCATCGCGTAGAGCAGCCGGGCGGCGCTGGCCTGTGCGGCGATACCGGACGCGGCCTGCGCGACGACCAGCCCCGCGAGGAAGAACGAGGAGAACAGGTCGCCGCCGATGGCCTTGGCGATCTCGAAGGCGGCCGAACCCGAGTCGTTGAAGTGGGAGCCGGGGTGGGCGAGCTGGGTGGTGTAGGCGACGACGACGAAGACGGCACCGCCGATCAGGGCGGTCAGCATGATCGCCCGGGGCATGGTCCGCTGGGGCTCCAGGGTCTCCTCGGTGAGGGTGGTGACCGCGTCGAAGCCGAGGAAGGAGTAGGCAGCGAGCGCGGCGCCCGCGGAGATGCCGGTCGCGGTCGTGGCGCTGTTGGCGAACGGGGTGGCACTGGCCAGGGCGCCGGCCCCGCCGGCCGACACCACGTGCCGCAGGGACAGCAGCACGAAGATCCCGATGACCAGGATCTGGAAGATCATGAGCAGGTCGTTGACGCGCTCGGCGGTCTTGATGCCGCGCACGTTCAGCGCGGTCGTCACGGCGATGAAGGCGACGATCCACACCCAGTTCGGGACGCCCGGGTACTGGGCGTGCAGATAGGCGCCGCCGATCAGCCAGATCACCATCGGCAGGAAGAAGTAGTCGAGCAGCGTGGCCCAGCCGACAAGGAAGCCGACGCGCGAGTCGACGGCCCGCCGTACGTAGGTGTAGGCGGAGCCGGCCACGGGGTGGGCGGCGGACATCCGGCCGTAGCTGTGCGCGGTGAACAGCATGGCGGCGAGGGCGACGAGGTAGGCGCTGGGGACCGCGCCGCCGGTCTCGTCGGCGACCACGCCGAAGGTGCCGAGCACGATCAGCGGGGCCATGTAGGCCAGGCCGAACACCACGACCGATCTCAGGGTCAGGGTGCGGGCCAGCGCGGGTGCGGGTGAGTTCACGATGCGGCTCCGGGGGACGGGGCGGGGTGCCAGCGGCGGGGATCGATACGGCCGCCGTACAGCGGCAGTTCTATGGGGCGGTCGGTGTCGGTGAAGTGGTCCCACATGCGGGTGACCCCGGCGGTGCCGTGCTCCCGTACGCGGGTGACGTCGTCGAGATCGATGACGTCGGTCAGGACGGTCGCCTCCGTGGAGGGCGCCTCGGCGCGCACCCGGCCCTCCGGGTCGACGACCAGGCTGTGGCCCGTGCCCACCGGGCCCGCGGTGTTCACGCTGACGACGAAGACCTGGTTGGCGATGGCGTTCGCTCGGGCCAGGACCAGCTCCTGCTCCCGGTCGGGCGTCGTCGTCATCACCGGGTTGACGATGACCTCGGCGCCCAGCCACGCCAGATGGCGGGCGACCTCCGGGAACCAGGCGTCGTAGCAGATGGCGAGGCCCATCCGGCCGGTGCCGGGCGCGTCGAACACGACGAAGCGGTCGCCCGGGTCGTACGGCTCGGTGGGGCGCCACGGGAAGACCTTGCGGTACGACGCCACCAGGCGGCCCTCGGGTGAGAAGGCGAGCGCGGTGTTGTAGAGCTCGCCCTTCGGGCCCCGTTCGGGGACCGTGCCGGGCAGCAGCCAGATGCCCAGGTCACCGGCGAGTTGCGCCAGCTCCCCGACCCGCGGGCCGGCCAGCGGCTCGGCGGCCTCCCGCAGCACGCCCGCGGCCTCGTCGGGCGGGCCGGTCACCCCGAACAGATGGAGTTCGGGGAAGACGGCCATCCGGGTGCCGGGCGAGTCGAGGAGCATCCGCTCGACCTCGGCGGTGAAGCCGGACAGCGGCGCGCCGGCCGGACGGGGAGGCAGCTGGCCGAGGGCCAGGGGTAGTGCACGGGGCATGGCGAAGAAAATAGGTCAGGATGAGCACTTAAACAAGACTGCTCATCCTGATCAGTTTTAGATGACGTCCAGCGGATGGTTAAGGTGGCGCCATGCCTGGCCGCCGTACCGAAGCCGCTGCCCCGACCGCGCAGCTCCAAGCTCCCCAGCTGAGCGGCATCCGGCGACTGTCCGCACTGGAGGCGGTGCGCGCCCGGATCGCCCTCGCCGTGGACCTCGGCCTGCTCGCCCCCGGCGAGCGCCTGCCCGGCACCGACCGGATCGCCGCCGCGCTCGGCGTCGGCGAGATCACCGCCCGGCGCGCCCTGGTCTCCCTGTGCGAGGACGGCGTACTGGAGCGCCGCCGCGGCCGCAACGGCGGGACGCTGGTCGCCGAGCAGCCCGCGAAGGGCGTCATCGACACGACCACCGCCTACCGCGCCGACACGGCCGCCGTGCACCGGCTGATCGACCACCGGCTGGTCCTGGAGTGCGGCATCGCCCACCTGGCGGCCGAGCACGCCGACGACGCGGCCCTGGCGGAGCTCCAGCAGCTGGTGGACGCCATGGACCGGGCGGAGAGCTGGGCCGAGTTCCACGGCCTCGACGAACGGTTCCACCTGGCGACGGCCGCGGCCACCGGCGTCCCCGGCACCGACGTCCCCTATGCCACCGTCCTGCGCGAGCTCTACCGGTACTACCTGCCGTACCCGATGGCCGCCCTGCGTGAGTCGAACGCCGAGCACCGGCGGCTTGTCGAGGCCCTCCGCGCCCGGGACACCGCCGCGGCCGGCGCGGTCGCCGCGCGGCACGTCGAGACCCTGCACCGGACGATGTACGTCGGCCTGCTCACCGACTGAAGTGCCGCCCCCCGAGTCCCCGGGGGCACCCCGCAGGCACGGTCAGCCGCGGCTGTTCGTGGACACGGGCGGGACGGACGCGTCGGCCTGGCGCAGCTCGGCGAGGAGCACGTTCTGCCCGGCGAGCAGTTCGGTGAGGATACGGCGGGCCGCGCGCAGCAGGTCGGCGACATCGCCGCCGGCCAGTGCGTAGCTGACGGTGGACCCCTCCCGGATGGACACCACGATGCCCGACCGGCGCAGCACGGCCAGCTGCTGCGAGAGGCTGGACGGCTCGATCTCGATGTCGGCGAGCAGCTCCCGTACCGGAACGGGCCCGTGCTGGAGCAGTTCCAGGACCCTGATGCGCACGGGGTGCCCGAGCATGCGGAAGAAGTCCGCCTTGGCCTGGTAGAGGGGGACTTGCATGACCGCTCGCTCTCTGCCGGGTCGAGTGGGGTGGGCCGCCGGGGTGCGGCGGCGCCTCGCGGCACCGCCGCATTGGCCCTGTACAGCCGATCCTTGCCGTCCGGGGCCGTGCGCAGGCATGACTTGGGATCATGCTGATGTGGTCACTTGAAGAAGTTTTCACATCATGGGCGCACGAAGCCCCGGACCCAGGACGGCTGCTAGACCTCCAGCTGTTCCTCGACCCGCTTCAACTGGTGCCGGGCCATGGCGAGGTTCGAGCGCTCCTTGTCGAGAACCAGGTAGAGGAACAGGCCGTTCCCGCTGCGGCCGGTGATCAGGCGGATGAGGTGGTACTGCTTCTCCAATGTGATCAGGATGTCCTCGATCCGGCTCTTGAGGCCCAGCTCCGACATGGTGCGTACCTTGGCCCGGATGACGTCCGTGTTGCCGGCCGCGGCGACGGTGAGGTCGAGGTCCTTTCCGCCGCCCAGCGTTCCCAGGGCCATGCCGCTGGTGTAGTCGACGACCGCGGCTCCCAGTGACCCCTCGACCCCGGCCATCATTTCCTTCAGCGACACTTCCACGCTCGCCATAGCGGCGCCTCCCCTTTGGTTGTCGGTTGCGACGGACCGGCGGTCGCCGTCCCGTCCGTTGCATGGACCGTAGGTCGGGGGGAGCCGTACCGGGACGGCGTCTCCGGGTCTGACGGATGATGACCGGACAGCCGCGTCACCCGTCCGTTTGAGCGACGGAAATCGGTGCGAGGGAGAGCGAAGTTGACGCTGCGCCGCGGGACGGCGGTCGGTACGACCGGTCCCGGCGGCGAGCGGACGTCAGGGCAGCACGACGATCTTGCGCCCCTGGCCGGCGGCGAACCGCTCCAGCGCCTGCGGGTACTCCGCCAGCGGCAGCCGGTGACTGATGAACACCTGCGGATCGAGGACACCGGCGGCGAACAGCTCCGCGGCGCGTTCATAGCTGTGCAGCACGGCCATGGAGCCGGTGATGGTGATCTCCTGGTTGTAGATGCGGTACGGGTCGATCGTGACCCGGGTCGCGTAGTCGGCGACCCCGAACTGCAGGAAGGTGCCCGCCTTGGCGACCCGGTCCAGGCCGTCCTGGATGGCGGCCGCGTTGCCCGTCGCGTCGACCACCACGTCCCAACCGCCCGGTCGTGCCAGCTCGTCGGCCGAGAGCGCCGTCTGCGAGGAGCCCAACTTCGCGGCCGTGGCCAGCCGTTCCGGATTGACGTCGACGACGTCCACCGAAGCGGCACCGGTGCGCTTGGCCAGCTCCAGCATCATCAGGCCCATCGTGCCGCTGCCGTAGATCAGCACATGGGAGCCGAGCCTGCTGTTGAGCACGTCGTAGCCGCGCACCGCGCAGGACAGCGGCTCGATGAGGGCCGCGTCCTGGACGCCGATGTGGTCCGGCAGCCGTACGCAGTTGGCGACGGGTGCCACCGCGTACTCGGCCGCGCCGCCTGCCACGGTCACCCCGATCGCCTGCCAGCGGTCGCAGAGGTTGTTGCGTCCGGCCCGGCAGTAACGGCACTCGTTGCAGTACAGCGAGGGGTCCACGGCGACCCGGTCGCCGATGGCCAGTTCGGTGACCTCGCGCCCGAGACCGACGACCACCCCGGCGAACTCGTGGCCCGGCACGACCGGCAGGGTCGGTGCGAACTCGCCCTGCAGGATGTGCAGATCGGTCCCGCACAGTCCGCAGGCCGCCACCTCGGCCACGACCTCGCGCGGCCCGGGAGCGGGATCGGGCACCGTGGTGACGGTGACCTTGCCGGGGGCTTCGATGACGGCGGCTTTCACTTGACTGCTCCTAGGGACAGGCCGCGGACCAGTTTGTCCTGGGCGGCGAAACCGGCGATGAGGACCGGCAGGGAGACCAAGGTGGCGGCGGCGCAGAGCCGGGCGAGGAAGAGGCCCTCGCTGGTGATGAACCCGACGAGGAAGACCGGTGCCGTCGACGCGTTGGTCGCGGTGAGGTTCACGGCGAACATGAACTCGTTCCAGCTGAAGATGAAGCAGATCAGCGAGGTGGCCGCCAGTCCGGGGGCCGCGACCGGTGCGACGATCCGCCACAGCACGGTGAGCAGGCCCGCGCCGTCGACCTCCGCCGCCTCCAGGATCTCCTTGGGCACCTCGGCGAGGAACGAGCGCATCATCCACACCGCGATCGGCAGGTTCATGGCGGTGTAGAGGACGATCAGCGTCCACACGTTGTCCAGCATCCCGGCGTCCTTGACGATCAGGTACACCGGCAGCAGGGCCGCGATGGCCGGCAGGAACTTGGTGGACAGGAAGAAGAACATCACGTCGGTCCACTTCTCGACCGGCTTGATGGACAGCGCGTAGGCCGTCGGCACCGCAAAGGCCAGCACCAGCAGCGTCGAAATGACGCTGGCCATCGCCGAGTTGAGCAGGAACGGGGTGATGTCCCGGCTGAACAGCAGCCGGTACTGGTCGAAGGTGAGGGAGGCGAAGGGGGTCGGCGGGTTGGTCGCCGCGTCCGCCTCCTGGTGGAAGGAGGTGAGCACCATCCACGCCACCGGCGCGAAGAACGCCAGCGTGGCGAGCCAGGCGACGAAGGTCCACAGCGGGGAAAGCCGCGCCGCGGCCCCCTGGTCGTCCGGACGCCGGCGCAACAGTTTCCTGACTCCCGCACCGGGCGCGGCGACGGCTGCGCGCGTCATGGGGACACCTGTCATCGGGGCGTCTGTCATCGGGACACCTCCTCGCGGAACAGCGACGCGATGGTGCGCAGCGCGAACGTCGCGATCACGATCGAGCCGAGCACGACGACCACTCCGGCGGCGGCCGCCTGGCCGTACTCGAACTTGCGGAACATGGTCAGGTAGATCTCGTAGGGCAGGTTGGTCGTCTGGGAGCCGGGGCCGCCCTGGGTGATCGTGTAGACCGCGTCGAAGGTCTGCACGACGTAGATCGTGCCGAGCAGGATGCCCAGTTCGATGTACTGGCGCAGATGCGGCAGGGTGATGTGTCGGAAGGTCGCCAGCGCCGACGCCCCGTCCACCCGGGCCGCCTCCAGGACGTCACCGGGCTGCGCCTGCAGACCGGCCAGCAGGATCAGCATCATGAACGGCGTCCACTGCCAGACCAGGGAGACGACGACGGCGGGCATCGGATACGACGAAACCCAGTCGACCGTCGGGCCGTTGGCGGCGCCGAACAGCCGGCACACGGCGTTGAGGGTGCCGTTGAGCAGGCCGTAGTCGGGGTTGTAGATGGCGTGCTTCCACAGCAGCGCCGCCGCGACCGGCATCACGAGGAACGGCGCGATCAGCATCGTCCGTGCCAGGCCCCGGCCGACGAACCGGCGGTCGAGCAGCATCGCCAGACCGAGCCCGAGGACGACGCTGATCAGCACCACCGACGCGGTGAGCACGACGGTGTTGAGGACCGCGGTGCGCAGCCGTTCGTCGGTGAAGACGAATTTGAAGTTGGACAGGCCGACGAAGTGCCGGTCACCCGGCTTGAGGATGTTCCACTGGAACGTGGAGATCACGATGGTGGCCACGAAGGGCAACTGCGTGACGGCGATGGTGAAGACGAGCGCCGGGAGCAGCGGGAGACGGCGCTTCCACTTGCCGGCGCCGCCGGACGAGCGCGTGCGGCCGGGTGGTGGTGCGGTCGTGGGCGGAGCGGTGAGCGTGGTCATGGAGAGTTCCTCTGCCGGTGACAGCCGGGGTGGGGGAGAGGGCGCCCGGCCGGCGTCGGGGCCGGCCGGGCAGTGCGGCTCACTTGTAGTTCTTGGCGACGTCCTCGGCCTGCTTCTGGCCGTCGTCGAGCGCCTTGTCCACGCTGGTCTTGCCGGCGATGGCGGCGGAGATCTCCTGGGTGACCTTGGTGCCCAGGTCCTGGAACTCGGGGATGGCCACGTACTGGACGCCCACGGTCGGCCTCGGCTGGGTGCCGGGGTTGGCCGGGTCGGCCTGCTCGATGGACTTCAGGGTGATGTCACCGAACGACCCGGCGGCCTTCTGGTACGCCGGGATCGCGTAGGTGCTGGCCCGCTTGCCGGCCGGGACCCGCGACCAGCCGAGCTTCTCGCCGACCAGGTTCTCGTACTTCTTGCTCGACGCCCACAGCATGAACTTCGAGGCCGCGTCGGCGTTCTTGGTGGTCTTGGGCATGGCCCACGCCCAACTCCACAGCCAGCCACTGCTCTTGGTCTCGGCGGTCGGCGCGTAGGCGTAGCCGACATGGCCGGCGATCTTGCTGGCGCTGGGGTCCTCCAGCGACCCGGCCGCGCTGGTCGCGTCGTACCACATCGCGACCTTCTTCTGGCTCATGGCGTTCAGGCACTCGGTGAAGCCGGACTGCGCGGCCCCCGCCTCGCCGTGCTTCTTGACCAGGTCGACGTAGAAGTTCGTCGCCTTCTTGAAGGCCGGGCTGTTCACCTGGGCCTGCCAGTCCTTGGTGAACCAGGTGCCGCCGAAGGTGTTGACCACGGTGGTCAGCGGCGCCCCCAGCTCGCCCCAGCCGGCCAGGCCGCGCAGGCAGATGCCCCGCATCCCCGGCTCCGCGCCGTCGACCTTGGCCGCGATGTCGGCGATCTGCTGCCAGGTCGGGTGCTCGGGCACCGTGACGCCCTTCGCCTTCATGACGTCCTTGTTGTACATGAGGAAGGACGACTCGCCGTAGAACGGCAGGGCGTAGAGCTTGCCGTCGGAGCCGGACAGCGAGGTGACCACCGGCTTGAGCAGGTCGGCCGAGTCGAAGGCGGTGTCCTTGTCGGCGTACGAACCGAGCTCGTGCAGCCATCCGTTCTTCTGCCAGATCGGCACCTCGTAGGCGCCGATGGTGGCGACGTCGTACTGGCCGGCCTGGGTGGCGATGTCCTGGGTGACCTTGTCCCGCAGTTCGTTCTCGGGAAGGATCGTGAAGTTGACCTTGATGCCGGTGTCCTTGGTGAACGTGCTCTTCGTCAGCTTCTGGATGTCCTCCATCTGCGGGTTGCCGACCATCAGCACGTTGATGCTCTTGCCGTCGCCCCCGGAGGCGGAGGTGCCGCCCGCCCCGCTGCAGGCGACCAGCAGGGAGCCCGCGGCCGTGGCCGTGAGCAGGACATGGATCATTCTTCTGGTGTGCATGACTGACTCCAACAGGAGGGTTCGAGGGCGTGCGGAACCAGGGCCCCGGCCTTACGGGGGTGGTGGGACGGTGAGTTGGACTGCGGCTCAGGCCTGGATGACCTGGGGGCCCAGCAGGGCGTAGCGGCGGGCCTCGGAGGAATGCAGCCCGGTGTCGGTGACGATGGCTTCGAAGTCCGTGACGTTCGCGAACCGGCAGAAGCTCACGGCGCCGAACTTGGTGTGGACGCCGGAGAACACCCGGCGTTTGGCGATCCGCATGACCTCGGCCTTCACCTCGCTGACCGCGGGATCCGGGGTGGTGAGTCCCCACTGGCGGGAGATGCCGTTCGCGCCGACGTACGCCAGGTCGATGACGAAGTCGGACAGCATGCGGCGCGCCCAGTGGTCGACCGTGGCCAGCGTGCCGCCGCGCACCCGGCCGCCGAGCAGCAGCACGGTGATGTTCTCGGCCGAGGCCAGGTCGCCCGCGGTGGCCAGCGAGGAGGTGACCACGGTCAGCGGACGGTCGCGGGGGAGTGCGGCGGCGATGAGCTGAGGGGTGTAGCCCTCGTCGAGGTAGACGGTCTCGGCGTCCCCGAGCAGGGCGGCCGCGGCGACGGCGATCCTGGACTTCTCGGGGATGTGTTCGGTGGTGCGGAAGGCGAGGGTGGTCTCGAAGCCCGCGCTCTCCACGGGGTGGGCTCCGCCATGGGTACGACGGACCAGCCCGTGTGTCTCCAGGAGGTTGAGGTCCCGGCGCACGGTCTCCTTGGAGACCCCGAGGTCGGCGGCGAGCATGCCGACGTCGACGGATCCCGAACGGCGTGCCGTTGCGAGGATCCCGCGTCTTCGTTCCTCGGCGTCCACGGCGGCACCTCCGTTTCATGGCTCTGTCGCACGGCGCTGCGCGGTGGTGCCCGCGGCGGCCGATGTCCCGGAGTCCGGCCCGTTCGGCCTCCGGTGGCCAAATTTGTACAAGGCGATTGCGCGTACTGACCAGGTTCGCCGTAGCCCAGTTCATGACCGAATGTGCCCGCTTTCCGGAGGGCGGAGTGCCTGGACGACGCGCCGGAGGGCCGCCCGCCGAGGGGGGCCGCTGCCCGCTCCATGACCGGCGCACGCCCGTTTGTCGCCCGCATGTCCGCGCCGACCCGGGAAAGCCCGTCCCGGATCCGGGTCAGCAGCGCGTCCGGCCGGCTCGGGAACCGCGCGCGGGGCCGGGAAGCCCTCGGACCGGCAGACCGGCGATCGGATCGCGCTGCGCGTCCGCACCGCTCAGCGAGCCATGTGCCGCCCGAGCTCCCGCGCCTTCTCGCACAGACGGCACCGACGCCATGCGGTTCCGGACGCACCACGGCTACTACGGCGTCGAACGAACCGTCTGACACTGGCGGGCGCTTTTCGACCGCATGCATTTTTCGGCCATGCTGGCTGAATTCAACTTCCCGTTAGCTGAAATTCCCGCGCATCCGCCACAGCAACCCATAGGCAAGTCCGAGTACCGCTCGATGCCATCCATAGCGGCGGCTGGTGGAATTTATCTCGCCCGGACAACGGGCAGGAAAGTTCGGGACAGTGGCTCTCGCCGGATAGTGCGTATTCATGTGCCCGGGTCGGTGGAAAACCGATGGCCTTATGCATGGCAACAGTTCCCGGAGTTCCTCTGCATTCTCTTCCGAAAGGGACCGTCAAGGTGTCAGAAATCAGCACCCACCGTAGGACGAAGAGCAAGTGGAAGCGTGCGGGCGTGGCCCTCGCCGCGGGGACCGCGCTGCTCTTCGGAGCCGTCTATGTCAACGCCGACGCCGCGACCACCGGCGACTCCTCGGCCGGCGCCTCCGCCGACGCCACGGCGAGCACGACCGCGGATTCCTCCTCCGTCTCGGACGTCGTCACCGCGGCCGACGCGTTCCTGGACACCCTCGACAGCGACCAGCAGTCGTCCGTGCTCCTCGACTTCACCCAGGCGAACGCCACCGCCTGGTCGAACCTCCCCTGCGGTTCGACCTGCCGGGTCGGCATTGAGTTCAGCTCCCTCAGCGACGAGCAACTGACCGCCGCCAAGGCGGTGATCGAGGCGGCCACCGGCACCGGCAGCGGCTCCGGGTACGACCAGATCAGCCAGATCCTGAAGGCCGACGACTACCTCGGTGAGACCGCCAGCGGCTACGGCAGCGGCAACTACTACCTGGCGTTCCTCGGCACCCCGAGCACGACCGGCACCTGGCAGCTGCACTTCGGCGGCCACCACCTCGCGCTCAACCTCACCTTCAAGGACGGCGCGGTCGAGGGCACCACCCCGTTCTTCGTCGGGGTGGAGCCGACCAGCTGGACCGGTGACGACGGCACGTCGTACGCACCCCTGTCCGGGATGTACGACGGGATGAAGGCCATGGTCGACAGCCTGACCGACGACGAGCTGACCGAGGCGAAGCTCTCCGAGTCGTTCAGTGACGTGCTGCTCGGCCCGGACGACGACGGGGACTTCCCCGAGACCAAGGAGGGCCTCAAGGTCAGCGAACTCACCGACGACCAGCAGGCGTTGGTCCTCGCGGCCATGAAGCCCTGGGTCGACGTGGCGGACGACACCACCGCCGCCTCCGTACTGAGCACCTACAAGTCGGAACTCGACGACACCTACATCTCGTACTCCGGCAGCACCGACCTGAGCGCCCAGGGCGACTACGTGCGCATCGACGGACCGGGCGTCTGGATCGAGTTCGTCTGCCAGGACGGCGTGGTCTACACGAGCAAGATCCACTACCACACCGTCTACCGCGACCACACCACCGACTACGGCGGGGAGTTCTCGTTCTGATGAACCGTCTGCCGATCTCACTGTCACATGCGCTGCGCATGCTGGCCGGGATCGCGACGGCGGTGACGGCGGCGCTGCTCCTCGCGGCGCCGCCCGCTGCCGCGCATCCCATGCCGCACTCCGTACTCCTGCTCGACGTGCACGAGACGTCGGTGGCCGCCGAACTGGACCTCCCGGTCAGCGACTTCGCAAGGGCCAGCGGTATCGGCCTGGACGACGACACCACGGCGAAGCAGTTGTCGGCCCGGAAGGCCGCGATCCGCCGCTACCTGGCCGCCCATGTGCACGCCACCACCCGCCGGGGCAAGGCCTGGACCGTCACCTTCGGTGCCATGGCACTGGGCCGGACCCAGCAGACCTCGACCGGTCCCTACCGCGAACTGACCGTCCGGGCCACGCTCGTCCCGCCCGCCGGCGGGGACCCGCGCCGCTTCGTCCTCGACTACGACGCCATCGTCCACCAGGTCGTCACCCACACCGTCCTGGTCTCCGTCCGCCAGGACTGGGCCACCGGAAAGGTGGCCGGATCGGGGCAGGACGGCGCGACCCAGGTCGGGGTCATCCGCACCGACACCCGGACCATGACCGTCGCCCCGCTCACCGTCGACCTGGAGAGCGGAAGCATATGGAGCGGCACCTACGCCATGTTCCGGCTCGGTGCCCACCATATTCTCGAAGGCACCGACCATCTGCTGTTCCTGCTCATCCTGCTGCTGCCCGCGCCCCTGCGGGCGACCGGAAAGCGCTGGAGCGGGCTCACGGACACCAGGACCGCCGTCGGGCGAATCGGCCGGACCACCCTCGCCTTCACCGTCGGGCATTCCGCCGCACTCGCACTGAGCGCCTTCGGAAACCTCGACATTCCGGCCCAGCCGGTCGAGGCGTTCATCGCGTTCAGTATTCTCGTCGGAGCCGTCCATGCAATACGACCGCTCTTCCCCGGGCGTGAGGCCGTGGTCGCCGGGGTATTCGGCCTCGGACACGGACTCGCCTTTTCGCTGACTCTCGCCGAGATGCACCTTTCCACCTCCCAATTGGCGCTCAGCCTCGCGGGATTCAATCTCGGCATCGAATGCATGCAACTCCTGCTGGTCCTGCTCGCCCTCCCGAGCCTGGTCTGCCTCACCCGGCTGCCCAGGCACTCCGCCCTGCGCACGGCCTGCGCGACACTGACCGCCCTCGCCGCTCTCGGCTGGCTGCTGGACCGCCTCGGCCTGCCCAACCCCGTGGCCCGCGCCGCGGACAGCGCGGGGGCTCATACGTCCCCACTGCTCCTGGTACTCGTCACCACCGCCCTGCTCGCCACGGCCTGGCTGGCCACCACCGGCCGCCCGGATCGATCTTGGCGGTTCGCTCACCGTTCATAACGCCCTCACCTGGGCGAAGGCGGTTGTTCGGGCCACACCGGAAAGGTCCTGGCGGCCTGTCAGAACGGAACCCCAGGACGGATTTCGTGACCGCATCACGCGTACGCCGGTGGCGCCGCAGCCTCCGTGTCCTTCTCGTCGCCGTCGCCGGACCGACGCTGGTCGTCGGCGCCCTGACCGCGTCGCCCGCCCACGCGGCGGCGGCCGACGACATCCGGATCAACGAGGTGGTGACCACCGGGAGCGTCAACGACTCGGTGGAGCTCTACAACAAGGGCACGGCCACGGTCGACATCTCCGGCTGGATCCTCAAGGACGACAACGACAGCTCGAAGTACGCGATAGCCTCCGGGACCACCCTCGCGCCCGGCGGCTTCGTGGCCTTCGACGTCCACAACGCCTTCGGACTCGGCTCCTCCGACGAGGCGCGGCTCTACCTCGCCGACGGCACCACGCTCGTCGACAGCTTCAGCTGGACCCAGCACTCCGCCCCCTCGTGGTCGCGCTGCCCCGACGGCACCGGAGCCTTCGGTTCGGCCGCCCTGACCCTCGGCGCCGCCAACGACTGCGGCAGCGGCATCTCGGCCACGGCCTGGCAGGGCGGCAGCTCGGTCACCACCGCCGACACCAAGAACGCCTTCGGCTCCGACATGAGCGGCCTGTACCAGGAGGGGAGCGTGATGTGGGCGGCACAGAACAGCGGCAAGCTCTGGCGACTGGTGCCGAACGGCACCACCGCCTGGAAGGCCGACACCAGTAACGGCTGGGCCTCCGGCAAGACCCTCAGGTTCCCGAGCGGCTCCGGCACACCCGACGACGAGGGCGTCACCCTGACCGGCGCCGGCTCCGCCGGCGGTGTGTACGTCAGCAGCGAGCGCAACGCGGACTCCTCGGGCACCAGCCGGCTGTCCGTCCTGAAGTACGACGTGAGCGGCACGGGCACCACCGTCAACGCCTCCACCGAGTGGAACCTCACCTCCGACCTGCCGGCGGTCGGCTCCAACCTCGGCCTGGAGGGCATCACCTGGGTCCCCGACGCCACCCTGACCGCCGCCGGCTTCAAGGACGAGTCCACCGGCGCGGCCTACGCCCCGAGCACCTACGCCTCCCACACCGGCGGCGTGTTCTTCGTCGGCGTCGAGGGCACCGGCATGATCTACGGCTACGTCCTGAAGGACGACGGCACCTTCACCCGTGTCGCCTCCATCAGCAGCGGCATGGCCGGTGTCATGGAACTCCAGTGGGAACCGCAGGCCTCCCGCCTCTGGGTCGTCTGCGACGACACCTGCTCCGGCCAGCACCGCACCATGCAGATCAACTCGTCCGGTGCCTTCGCCACCACGGCGATCCACAACCGCCCCACCGGCATGGACAACTTCAACAACGAGGGCTTCAGCGTCTCCGGCTCCGACGCGTGCAGCGGCGGCACCAAGCCCGTGTACTGGTCCGACGACAGCAACGACAACGGCCACGCACTGCGCAGGGGCACGATCACCTGCTGACCCGCTGTATCGTACGCGCGGCACCTCACGCACCACCGGAACACGCGCCAACTCCCGTACCGGCACGTCGAGTTCATCGACGTGCCGGTTCCTTTCGCCGCCCCCGGAGGAACCGTGGCCACCAGCCGTCCCGGCCGCTCGCGCGCGCCGCTCACCCGACGCGGATTCCTCGCCCTGACGGCCGCCCTCGCCGCCGTCGGCTGCCTCGCCCTCGACCGGCCCGCCCCCGCACACGCGGCCACCGCCGACGACCGCGCCGCCCTCGCCCAGTGGTGGGCCCCGGTCAACTTCCAGGACGTCGACTCCACCGGCGAGACCGCCCTCGGCGGCAGGTC
This sequence comes from Streptomyces sp. NPDC101234, assembly GCF_044767525.1. Lineage (NCBI taxonomy): Bacteria > Bacillati > Actinomycetota > Actinomycetes > Kitasatosporales > Streptomycetaceae > Streptomyces > Streptomyces sp. NPDC101234. The sequence continues at coordinate 47,416 of NZ_JBIWOA010000009.1, forward strand.
CGACTACATCACCTCGTACGACTACGACGGCGACCTCAACGGCCGCAACAACTGGGAGAACACCAGCCGGTACCCGCTCGCGGCGCATGTCTACTACTCGGTCGTCCAGACCCCGTCCTTCTCCTACCTGCTGTACATGTACTTCCACCCGCGCGACTGGTCGGACGGAGTCATCGACAACTACCAGGAGGACCTCACCGAGCACGAGAACGACTCCGAGGGCGTGCTGGAGGTCGTCGCCAACGACGGCTCCGCGCACGGGCAGTTGAAGGCGGCGATCACCGTCGCGCACAGCAACTTCTACTCCTGGGTGCCCTCGGGCAGCGACTTCACGAGCGGCCAGGAGAGCGTCGACGGCACACTGAAACTGCAGGGCGACCCGCACGACGACGGCCACGGCCGCCCGTTCACCACCCAGCAGCCCAACACCCACGCCGCATGGGCCGAGGGGTACCTGTCCAAGGAACGCGGCCAGTACGCGAACGGCGACGGCATCGTCTACTACCCCGGCTCCACCGCCGAGGTCCCGTCCGGGTCCGACGACCGCGATGTCCAGTACACGCTGACCGATATCTTCGCCCCGAACGGGATGTGGGCGAACCGCACCCTGACAACGTTGTTCGCGACCCCCGACAACTTCGCCGGCGACGACAGCTCCGACCCCTACGGCGCCGAGTGCGGCGAAGGCGGAGTCCTCGGCCCCGCCAACGGCGCCTGCGCCACCGACGCCGCCAACCCGCCCTGGGCCTGGGACGACGCCGACGACCTGCCCGGCCGGGGCTACCTCGCCACGAACCCCGCCGAACTCGTCTGGGACTACTTCGACTGGACCGGCAAGCCCGCCGCCCCCGACCTCGCCTACACCTGGGACCAGTACAACGGCATCACCTCCTGATCGTCCGGGGCAAGCCCTGATCAGGGCTCGACGCGCGTGATCGGTCCGGAGCTGGTGTGCTGGGTGAAGGGGTTTTCGGACCGTTCCGTCGTACCCGTTCCGGGAGTGACGTCATGAGTACCTACCGAGTCGCGCAGGTGGCCGCCGCGGGCGGCCCGTTCGAGATCGTCGAGCGGGAGGTGCCACGGCCGGGACCCCGTCATGTGCGGATCGCGGTGGAGGCCTGCGGCGTCTGCCACAGCGACTCCCTCTTCGTGGACGCCGCCGTACCGGGCATCACGTTCCCCGTGGTGCCCGGACACGAGATCGCCGGGCGGATCGAGGAAATCGGCGAGGGCATCGAGGACTGGGGCTGGGCGGTCGGCGACCGGGTGGCGGTCGGCTGGTTCGGCGGCAGCTGCGGCCACTGCAAGCCCTGCCGGCAGGGCGACTTCATCGTGTGCGAGACCATGAAGACGCCCGGCTGGGCCTACGACGGCGGCTTCGGCACGAAGGTGATCGCACCGGTCGACGCCCTGGCCCGGATCCCCGACGGGCTGACCGCGGCCGACGCCGGGCCCATGGCCTGTGCGGGCGTGACCACCTTCAACGGGCTCAGGCGCAGCCCCGCCGAACCCGGCGACCTGGTCGCCGTCCTCGGTCTCGGCGGGCTCGGCCACCTCGGCGTCAAGTACGCGGTGGCCATGGGCTTCGAAACGGTGGCCATCGCCCGCGGCCCCGAGAAGGCCGACTTCGCCAAGCAGCTCGGCGCCCATCATTACGTCGACTCCACGGCCAGGACCCCCGTCGCGGAGGCCCTCCAGTCGCTCGGCGCCGCCGAGGTCGTCCTCGCCACCGCGGGCAACTCCCAGGCCATCTCGGCGACCGTGGACGGACTGGCGCCCCGGGGCGAACTGGTGGTGATCGGCGCCGACCCCGAGCCCCTCGGGATCACCCCGTTCCACCTGATCATGGGCGCCCGGGTGGTCCGCGGCCACCCCTCCGGCACGGCGCAGGACGTGCAGGACACCATGGAGTTCAGCGCCCTGCACGGCATCCGCCCGACGATCGAGACCGTACCGCTGGAGCAGGCGGACGCGGCCTACCGGAAGATGATGGCCGGGGCCGCGCGCTTCCGGATGGTGCTCACCTACGACTGACGGCACGACTGCGGATCACGTGCGTACGGCCCGTGCCGCGAGCAGCGCGATGTCGTCCTCCGAACCGGTCGCCAGGCGGGCGAGGACCGTGTCGACGATCTTGTCCAGCGGGTCGGTGGGGCACAGGGACAGTCCCGTCAGGCGGTCCAGGCCGCGGTCGATGTCCTCGCCGCGCCGCTCCACCAGCCCGTCGGTGTACAGGAGCAGCACCCCGCCGCGTTCCGGGAAGACCCGCTGCTCGTACCGGCCGAGCCCGCTGCCCAGCGGCGGGCCGACCGGCACCGGGACCAGGTGCATCTCGCCCCCGGGAGTGAGCCAGGCCGGCGGCAGATGGCCCGCGCCGGCATAGGTGAGGGTGGCGACCTCCGCGTCACCGAGGACCAGGAAACAGGTGGCCACCCGCTCGAAACCGGAGTCGGCGACCATCCGGTCCGCGTGCTGCAGGATGCGGCGCGGCGAGAGCCCCGCGAGGGCCAGGGCACGCAGGGTCGAACGGTAGTGGCTCATGGCCACCGCCGCCTCCACGCCGTGGCCCATCACATCCCCGATGACCAGCATCGTACGGCCGTCGGGCAGGGCCAGGACGTCGTACCAGTCGCCGCCGATCAGTGAGCCGTCGTCGGCGGGCCGGTAGCGTGCGATGGTCTCCACACCGGCGCGCTGCTGCAGCTGGCCCGGCTCGGACAGCACGGCCCGCTGCAGCTCCAGGGCCATGGTGTGCTCGCGCTCGAAGCGGACCGCACGGTCCAGGGCGCGTGCCGCGCGGGCGGCGAGTTCCCGGGCCACCGTGGCGTCCTCGTTCGAGAACGGCGCCGACTCCCCGGCCCGGGCCAGCATCAGGATGCCGAGGACCCGGCCGTCCGCAACCAGGGGCGCGAGGAGCACCGAGTGGACACCCGCGGTGATACACGCACGGGCCGGCGCCCAGCGGGGGATCAGCGACCGCCACTGCGCCTCGGTGATCGCGTTGCGCCGCCAGATCCGGCCCGCCGCGAGGTTCCGCCGGGTCCCGGTGCCGCGCGGCCAGCCGACCAGCTCACCGCGCGCGTCCAGCGCCGCGAGCCCGGTGACCAGCCCGGGACGCGTGGCGTACGCCGCGAGCCGGGTCGGCGCCCGCCGCGCCGACTCCGTGTCCGTGGGACTGAGCTCCACCCCGGCCGCGTCCGCCAGCTCCGGTACGACGAACTCCGCGAGCTCCTGGCAGGTCCCGGCGACGTCGGTGCCCGTCCCGATCCGGGACGCGGCCGAGTCCAGCAGCGCCAGCCGCCGATGGGCGCGCTCCAGCTCGTACAGGTACTGCTGCGGCTCGCTGATCTCCAGGCCCACCCCGGCGACGCCCACGACCTTGCCCGTGCTGTCGACCATCCGGTGGTACACACAGCGCCACTCCCGGACCTGGTACGGCGAGTCCGCCCAGGTCCGCCCGGTCACTACGATCTCGCGTGGCTGTCCGTCGCGCAGGATGTCCCGCAGCACCTGCTCCGACCGCTGGACGTGCGGCAGCACCTCCTGCAGCTTGTGGCCGATGTACGCGGCGGCGGGCAGGCCCGTCATCCGGGCCATGTGCGGATTGACGTACAGATAGCGCAGATCGGTGTCGAGGACCACGAACACGGCGGCCGAGTCCTCGACCATGCCGCGCAGCAGGTCGAAGTAGCCGATGTCCACGGTGGGAGCGGCCGGAACAGCTGGTGTCGCCGGTGCGGCCGGACGTGCCGAGGAGGTGTCCCTGTCCACCCGGACCTCCTCGCCTGCCCCCGCCCTCGGCCGCCCTCATCGTCCATCAGGTCGCTGTGCGCCGCATCTCGGACGCTCCCGCTCACATCGCCCGGGGCCGGTCTGTGCGGCGGCCTTAACCCCCGTTGATCAGGAGCGGTGACGCCGACGTAATCACCTGTACATACCGTCGAGGTCGGATGGAAGAGGCTGACCAGCAAGAACAGGGGGCGCCCGTGGCAGCGCCGGACTCGCGCAGCACCGACACCGGCAAGGTGCGGACCGTGTGCTCGTACTGCGGGGTCGGCTGCGGCATGGTCCTGGACATCGGCCCGGGCCCGGACGGCCGCCGTAGCGTCCTCAAGGCCTCCGGCGACAAGGAGCACCCGGCGAACTTCGGGCGGCTGTGCACCAAGGGCGCCACCACCGCCGACATGCTCTCCGCTCCCGGCCGTCTGACCACCGCCCTGCTGCGGCCCGAGCGGGGCGAGGAGGCCGTGCCCACGGCGGTGGACACGGCGGTCGCCGAGACCGCGCGGCGGCTGCGCGCCATCGTCGACGAGCACGGCCCGGACGCGGTCGCCCTCTATGTCTCCGGCCAGATGAGCCTGGAGGCGCAGTACCTGGCGAACAAGCTGACCAAGGGCTATCTGCGCACCAACAACATCGAGTCGAACTCCCGGCTGTGCATGGCCAGCGCCGGCACCGGCTACAAGCTCTCGCTGGGTGCCGACGGCCCGCCCGGCTCGTACGAGGACCTGGACAAGGCGGACGTCTTCCTGGTCATCGGCGCCAACATGGCCGACTGCCACCCCATCCTCTTCCTGCGCCTGATGGACCGGGTGAAGGCGGGCGCGAAGCTGATCGTCGTCGACCCGCGCCGTACCGCCACCGCCGCCAAGGCCGACCTCTTCCTCCAGGTCAGGCCCGGCACCGACCTCGCGCTGCTCAACGGCCTGCTCCACCTGCTGCACGAGAACGGCCACACCGATCCCGGGTTCGTCGCCGCGTACACCGAGGGCTGGGAGACGATGCCGGAGTTCCTCGCCGACTACCCGCCCGCGACGGTCGCGGAGATCACCGGTATCCCCGAGGCCGACCTGCGCGCGGCGGCCCGGCTGATCGGTGCGGCGGGGGAGTGGACCAGCTGCTGGACCATGGGCCTCAACCAGTCCACGCACGGCACCTGGAACACCAACGCGCTGATCAACCTGCACCTGGCCACCGGAAAGATCTGCCGTCCGGGCAGCGGCCCGTTCTCCCTCACCGGCCAGCCCAACGCCATGGGCGGCCGGGAGATGGGCTACATGGGGCCCGGGCTGCCCGGCCAGCGGTCGGTCCTGGTCGACGCCGACCGCGCCTTCGCCGAGGAGGTGTGGGGGCTGGAGCCCGGCACGATCCGGGCCGACGGCGTCGGCAAGGGCACCGTCGAGATGTACCGGAAGATGGCCGACGGCGAGATCAGGGCCTGCTGGATCATCTGCACCAACCCGGTCGCCTCCGTCGGCAACCGCAAGACGGTCATCGAGGGTCTGGAGGCCGCCGAGTTCGTCGTGACCCAGGACGTCTTCACCGACACCGAGACCAACGCCTACGCCGACGTCGTCCTGCCCGCCGCCCTGTGGACCGAGACCGAGGGCGTCCTCATCAACAGCGAGCGCAACCTCACCCTCGCCCGCCCGGCCGCCGATCCGCCCGGCGAGGCCACCGCCGACTGGCGCCTGATCGCCGGGGTGGCCCGGGCGATGGGCTTCGAGGACGGCTTCTCCTACGACAGCGCGGAGGAGATCTTCGAGGAGATCAAGCGCTTCCACAACCCGCAGACCGGCTACGACCTGCGGGGCGTGACCTACGACCGGCTGCGCACCACCCCAGTCCAGTGGCCCGCCGCCACCGCCGACGGCCCCGACCGCAACCCGGTCCGGTATGTGAACGCCGACGGGTCCCTCACCTTCGCCACCGCCTCCGGCCGTGCCGCCTTCCACGCCAGGCCGCACCTGGACCCCGCCGAGATGCCGGACGACGACTACCCGTTCGTCCTGAACACCGGCCGCCTCCAGCACCAGTGGCACACCCTGACCAAGACCGCGAAGGTCGCCAAACTGAACAAGCTCAACCCCGGCCCGTTCGTCGAGGTCCATCCCGAGGACGCGGCCGCGCTCGGCCTCGCCGACGGCGACTCCGTCGAGGTGGCCTCGCGGCGCGGCCGGGCCGTGCTGCCCGCAGTCGTCACGGACCGGGTGCTGCCCGGGGCCTGCTTCGCGCCCTTCCACTGGAACGACCTGTTCGGCGAGTACCTCAGCGTCAACGCCGTGACCAGCGACGCGGTCGACCCCCTGTCCTTCCAGCCCGAGTTGAAGGTGTGCGCGGTGTCGCTGACCAAGGTGTCCACACCGGTGACCGTGCAGACACCGGGCGCCGAATCGACCGCAGCCGCCGCCGTCGTGTCCCCTGCCCTCGTCGTGCCCGCTGCCACCGTCGTCGCTCCCACCGCCGTGCTGCCGTCCGCCGCCGCCGTCTTCGGCCTCCGGCCCGCCCCGCCACCGGTCCTGAGCGATCGCGAACGGCAGTACCTCGTCGGCTTCCTGGCCGGCATCCCGGCCGGTGCCCCCGGTGTTCCCGTGCTGCCGCCGGACGCGCCCTTCAGCCCCGAGCACGCCCTGTGGGTCAACGGCACCCTCGCCGGTATGTACTCCCGGTCGGCGCCGGTCCCGGTGACGGCGGAGACGCCCGGCCGCCAAGTGGTCATCCTGTGGGCCTCGCAGACGGGCAATGCCGAGGACTTCGCCGCCGCCACCGCCGAGCGCCTCACCGCGGGCGGCCACGCGGCCTCCCTCGTCGCCATGGACGAGGCCGACCCGTCCGCCCTGCCCACCGGCGCCGACCTGCTGCTGATCACCAGCACCTTCGGCGACGGCGACGCGCCCGACAACGGCGCCGGCTTCTGGGACGGCCTCACGACGCTCGACACCGGGCGCCTGGCGGGCCGCCGGTTCGCCGTCCTGGCCTTCGGCGACTCCAGCTACGACGACTTCTGCGGGCACGGACGGCGCCTGGACAGCCGTATGGACGAACTCGGCGCGGTTCGGCTCGCACCGCGCACCGACTGCGAACCGGACTACGAGACACAGGCGGAGGCCTGGCTGGACCAGGTGCTCATCGCTCTCAAGGACGAGCCCGCCCCCGCTCCCGCGGCTCTCCCGGCCGCCGCGCCCGTCAAGTCGAGGCGCCCGGCCCCCGTCACCGCCCGGCTCGTCGGCAACCAGTTGCTCAGCCTGCCCGGTGCCGGCAAGGAAGTCCGCCGCTTCACCTTCGACACCCGCGACAGCGAGACCCCGCTGGTCTACGAGGCGGGCGACGCGCTCGGCGTACGACCGCTCAACTCCCATGCTCTGGTGAATGAATGGCTGACAGTCACCGGGGTCGACGCCGCAACCGGCGTAGAGGTCAACGGAGTCGGTGAAGTCCCCTTCGCCGAGGCCCTGTTGCGGCACCTGGACATCACCCGGATCACCCCGGACCTGCTCCGGTTCGCCGCCGACCGCGCCCGTGACCCGCGCGAGCTGCGCAAACTGCTGCGCCCCGACAACAAGGACGAGCTGGCCAAGTGGTCCTGGGGGCGGCAGGCGGCCGACATCGCGGCCGAGTTCGGGATCCGCGCGCAGGCGGGGGAGTGGGCGGGTGTGCTGGGCAGGCTGCAGCCGCGCCTGTACTCCATCTCGTCCAGCCCGCTCACCGACCCCCACCAGGTCTCCCTCACCGTCTCGGTCGTCCGCTACGAGAACCTGCACGGCAAGCCCCGGCAGGGCGTCTGCTCCCCGTTCCTCGCCGACGCGGAGCCAGGCACCGAGGTCCCGGTGCACGTCCAGCGCTCCCCGCACTTCCGGCCGCCCGCCGACCCGGCCACCCCGATGGTGATGGTCGGCCCCGGCACCGGAGTGGCTCCGTTCGTCGGCTTCCTGGAGGAGCGCCGCGCCCGCGGCCACCGGGGCCCCAACTGGCTGTTCTTCGGCGAACAGCACCGGGCCACCGACTTCTACTACCAGGAGGAGCTCACCGCCCTGCTCGCCGACGGCACCCTGAGCCGCCTCGACACCGCCTTCTCCCGCGACCAGCGCGCCAAGGTCTACGTCCAGGACCGGATGCGCGAACACGGCCCGCTGCTGTGGTCCTGGCTCCAGGACGGTGCCCACTTCTACGTCTGCGGCGACGCCTCGCGCATGGCCAAGGACGTCGACAACGCCCTGAAGGACATCGCCACCCTGCACGGCGGACTGACCGAGGACGAGGCGACGGCCTTTGTGAAACAGCTGGCCACGGAGAAGCGTTACGTCCGGGACGTCTACTGATCCGTCGACCGGTTCCGCATCAGCTGCCGCATGGTGAGGGCGAGTTGCAGCCGGAACCGGCCCTGCGGGGTGCGCACCGGCCAGCCCAGCAGATGCTCCGCGTGCGTCAACCGGTCCTGGAGCGTGGAGTGATGGACGTTGACCTCGACGGCCGCCGCCCGCAGACTCGCCGTCGACGCGACCGCGTGCAGCGTGCGCAGCATCCAGGGCGCGTCCGCCGCCGCGGCCTCCACGGCACGGACGTCCGGCGCCGGTTCGGCTCCGGGTACGACGAGACCGGCGAGCAGCGCGACACCGCCCAGTTCGTCGCTGTGCACGACGGGCCGGCCCCCCGGTTCCTGCGCGCCGCCGTCGGAGCTGAACCGCAGCGCGGTGCGGGCCGCCGCCCAGGAGTCGGGAAGATCCACGACGGCCACGGCCGGGCCCACACCGGCACGTTCCGCCGACGGCACCGGACGTCCGTCGGCCGCGATCCCGCGCGGGCCGCCGGCGACGACTTGTTGCGGGCCGCCGCCCACGATCCGCTGCGGAGCGTCGGCCACGAGCCCATGCGGACCGTCCGCCACGCCCCGGGGCGGACCGTCGGTCACGATGCGGGGGCCGTCGGGCACGATGCGGGGCGGGCCGTCCGCCATCGCCACCGCCCGGAACCGCGCCGCCGGGTCGGTGGTGTCCAGGCCGAGCCGGCGGGCCGCATACAGCCGGGCCGGTAGCGGGGCGTCGGCGTCCAGGACCGTCTCCACCAGCGCGGGATCGTCCACCGGCGGCGCAGGGGCCCGCCCCCGGGTGCGGTCGAGCACGGTCCGTACGGCCGCCGAGGCCCGCTCCAGGATCACCGCGTCCACGACGCTCGGCCCGGCGTCCCCGGCCCGCTCCAGCCAGAGCGCGGGCGGCCCGCCCGGCACCAGCGGCGCGCACGGCCAGCCGGGCTCGGGGTCGCTTCCGCTGTCCTTGCGCCGGCCGTCCGGTTCCACCCGCAGCCGGACCCGCCGTTCCTCGTCGGCAAGCCGCGCCGGACAGCCGGCGAGCACGGCGGCCCCGCGCACCAGCGCCTCCAGACCGGCCCGGGCCTCGGCCAGCCGGTCGAAGTAGGCGATGACCGCGACGGCGGCCCCGGCATCCGGGTCCACCGCGGCCAGCCGCCCCGCCAGCTCTTTCATACCGCCATGATGCGCCATCCGGCGGTGCGCGGAGGAGGCAGGCAACCGATGCCGACCCTCGTCCCTCATAGCTGTCAGGACACGGCTGTCGAGACACAGCTCTGACACAGGCACCGACCGACAGGAGCTCTCGCTTGGACCGCAACGAGCCCGTGCGGGACGCCGGACCGTCCCGCCGGAGATTCATGGTCTACACGGTGGCGGCGACCACCCTCACGGTCGCGGCCCCGCTCGGCTGCGACACCCAGCGGGCCGACGGCGCCACCCAGGCCTCCGACGTCCTGGTCACCGGCACCGACGACGAGATGCTGGTCCTGGAGGTCACGGCCGCCAACGAGGTCGTCGTACGGCTGCCCCGGGTCGAGGTCGGCCAGGGCATCACCACCGCCGTCGCCATGATGATCGCCGAGGAACTGGACGCCCGCCTCACCGACGTACGGATCCCGCTCGCGGACGCCCGGAGCAAGGGCAACCAGTACACCGGCGGGTCCAGTTCGGTCAGGTCCCTGTACGACCCCGCCCGGCAGCTCGCCGCCACCGCGCGCGCCCGCCTGGTGACCGCGGCCGCCCGCCGCTGGAGGCTCCCCGCGCACTCCCTGCGCACCTGGAACACCCGGGTCGTCGCCCCGGACGGCCGGATGGCCACCTTCGGCTCGCTCACCGCGAGCGCCGCCCGGATCCGGACCCCCGATGTGTCGAGCAAGCCCAAGCCGGCCGCCCGGCACAAGGTGATCGGGAAGCCGACGACCAGGATCGACGCCCGGGACATCGTCACCGGCGCCGCGAAATACACGGGAGACCTGGCGGTGGCCGGGGCGAAGCCGACCGTGGTGGCCCGGCCGCCGACGCTGCGCGGCAGGCTGGTCTCCCTCGACGACACCGCGGCCCGCGCCCTGCCCGGCGTACAGGCGGTGGTGAGGATCCCCGGCGGAGTCGCGGTCGTGGCCGACACCTTCCACCACGCCTTCCAGGCCCGGGACGCGCTGAGGATCACCTGGGCTCCCGGCCCGCTGGCACCCCTGTCCGACAAGGAGATCCGCTCCCGGCTGCGCGCCGCGGTACCCCGCCTGGGCACCCCACCCCACGGATCGACCCAGATCGAGGGCGAGTTCGCGTTCGCCTTCGTCAGCCACGCCCCGATGGAAGTGCTGACCGCCATCGCCGACGTCCGCTCCGACCGGGCCGAGCTGTGGTTCTCCACGCAGACGCCGATGGACGCCCGCGACACCGTCGCCGGCCTGCTCGGACTGGCGAAGTCGGCGGTACGGGTCCATGTGCTGCGCGGCGGCGGCTCGTTCGGGCGGCGGCTCGAGTTCGACGCGGCGATCGAGGCGGCGCTCGTCTCCAAGGCGGCCCGCAGGCCCGTGAAGTTGATGTGGAGCCGCAACGACGACACCCGGCACGGCAGGATGCGCCCCGCGAGCCACCACCGGATCCGGGCCAGCGTCGCGGGCGGCCGTGTCGTGGCGTTCCAGCACATGACGGCCTCGGTCGGGGAGTCGTCCGACAAGGCCGGCCTGGCCGCGCAGACCGGCGGGGTACGGCCGTTGCCCAGCGACAGCGGGCTGTACGACTTCGGTCGCGTGGGCGGCGATTCGGGCGGTATCGAGCTGGCGATCCCGCTCGGCGCCTGGCGCTCGGTGGACTCCGGGACGAGCCGTACGGCGGAGGAGATCGTCGTCGACGAGGTGGCGCGCGGCCTGCACCAGGACCCGGTCGCCTTCCGCCGTACCACCCTGCGTAGCAAGGCGGTGAAGGCCGTACTCGCCAAGGCGGCCGCCGCCGGGCACTGGGGCCGCCCCATGCCCTCCGGTACGGCCCAGGGCGTGGCCGTCCACGAGGAGTACGGGTCCGCCGTCGCCTGCCTCGCCGAGATCGACGCCACCGACCCGAAGAACCCCCGGGTCACCAAGGTGGTGATGGCCGCCGACGTCGGTACGGCCGTCAACCCGCGCGGTCTGGAGGCACAGCTCATGGGCACCGCCGTCGACGGCATCTCCACCGTGCTGCGGGCCGGGCTGCACATCGACCGGGGCGCGGTGCGCGAGGGCAGCTTCGCCGACTTCCACTACGCCCGCCAGCGGCACGCGCCACTGGAGTTCGAGGCGCACATCGTCCCGTCGGGCCGGGAGCCGGGCGGCGCCGGCGAACTCGGCGTCCCCGCGGCGGCGGGCGCGGTCGCCAACGCCTACGCCCGCGCCACCGGCACCAAGCCCCGCAGCTTCCCCCTCGACTTCTGACCCACCGCCTCCCGACTCCCAGAAGGCACCGATGCGTTCGTACTCCTTCGTCCTCAACGGCAAACCGGTCACCGTCGAGGCCCCCGCCGACATGCCCCTGCTCTGGGTCCTGCGCGACCTGCTCGGCGTCACCGGCCCCAAGTACGGCTGCGGGGTGGGCGTCTGCCGCGCCTGCACCAGCCACCTCGACGGCGCGGAGATCCAGCCGTGCACGGTCCCGGTCGCCGACTGCGCGGACCGCACGGTCACCACCATCGAGGGCCTCGCCGACGGCGACACCCTGCACCCCGTCCAACAGGCCTGGCTGGACTGCGACGTGGCCCAGTGCGGCTTCTGCCAGCCCGGCCAGATCATGGCGGCGGCCGCCCTCCTCGAACGCACCCCGCACCCGACGGACGCCGACATCGACCGCATCGAGAACGTCTGCCGCTGCGGCACCTACTCAAGGATCAGAGAGGCGATCAAGAAGGCATCGGCGAACGGAGGTTGAGGCCGCCAAGGCCGTCGCCGGCCACATGGGTCCCGGGCCGCGGCACTCCGGGAACTCGGGCGAGGGCATGCTCCTGGGGCAAGCGGCTGGTGCGGTGCCCGGCGGAGATCGGCGCAGCCGGTCCCTGCGGCACCGTGCGCCGGTCGACGCAGCCGATGCCCGCGGCAGCGTGCACCGGTCGACGCCCCGACGGGTCCCGGTGAAGCAGCCGGTGCCCGTCGGTCGACCTTCGCTCAGCCCGCGAGCAGCCGCCGCAGCCAGTCCACATGGGCCGCCCGCGCCGACTGGGACAGGGCCGCCTGCGGGGCGAAGCCGTCGAAGCCGTGGAAACCGCCCGGCCAGACGTGGAGTTCGGCGATGCCGCCGGACTGCCAGATGCGGGAGGCGTAGGTGACCGTCTCGTCGCGGAAGGTCTCGGCGGAGCCCACGTCGAGGAAGGCCGGGGGGAGGTTCGTGAGGTCGGTGGCGCGAGCCGGGGCCGCGTGGGGGGAGACGTCGGGGCCGCCCCGGGCCGCGCCGAGGAGAGCGGTCCAGCCGGTCTCGTTGGCCGTGCGGTCCCAGACACCGAGGCCCTTCATCTGGTGGCCGGAGGGGGTGTCGTTGCGGTCGTCCAGCATCGGGCAGAGCAGCATCTGGCCGATGACCGACGGGCCCTGACGGTCCCTCAGGAGGAGGGCCAGGGCCGCGGTGAGGCCGCCGCCCGCGCTGGCGCCGGCGATCACGATCCGGTCCGGGTCGCCGCCGATCTCCTTCGCGTGCTCCGCCGTCCACAGCAGCCCGGCGTACACGTCCTCGACCGGCGCCGGATGAGGATGCTCGGGCGCCAGCCGGTACTCCACCGACACCACCACCGCGCCGAGTTCCCTCGCCCAGGCCAGCGGGACGTCCATGCCCACCCGGTTGTTGCCGATCACCATGCCGCCGCCGTGCACGTGGTAGATCACCGGGAGCGGGCCGACGGCGGCCGGGGCGACCGGGCGGCAGATCAGGAGGGAGATCTCGGGCGATTCCGCAGGGCCGGGCACCGTGCGGTCCTGCACCTCGAACGCCCCGTCCATCGTGAGGTCCAGCTCGGCGAGCAGCCGGATCCCCTCGCCCTGCCGGATCGTGGCGATGTCCTCCATCGTCATCGCCGGCGAGATCACGTCCTTGATCAGCTCCAGGGCGGCGGAGAGTTCGGGGTCGAACGGGGGTGGTACGGAGGTCATGGCTGCTCCTCGCGTCGGGGTACGGCGGCTCGTACAGCATGATCCGTGCGACCGTGCGTGCACCGGGGGCCGCCGGACGGCGGAAGCTCCCCGCCATCCGGCGGGTGCCGGTCCGGAACCCGCCGGGCGGCTTGACTTCGAGCGCACTTCAAGATCTAGCGTCGGGAGGGCGGACGACGATCCCGGCGGAACGGAGAACGGCCATGCGCGTGGGCGTGCACATCAACCGGTTCAACCACCCCGGCGGCGGACCCGCCCTCGGTGCCGAACTCGCCGCCGCGTCTGCCGCGGCCGAGGCGGCGGGCGTCAGCTGGGTCTCGGTGATGGACCACTACTTCCAGATGGAGTTCAACGGCGGCGCCGAGGACCCCATGCTGGAGGCCTACACCACCCTCGGCTACCTCGCCGGCCGTACCTCCACGGTCCGGCTCGGCGCCCTGGTGACCGGCGTGACGTACCGTCACCCGGGACTCCTCGCCAAGATCGCCACGACCCTCGACGTGGTGTCCGGCGGCCGGGCCACGCTCGGCATCGGGGCCGCCTGGTACGACCGTGAGCACCACGGTCTCGGTGTGCCGTACCCGCCGCTCGCCGAACGCTTCGAGCGGCTGGAGGAGACACTCCGGATCTGTCTGCAGATGTGGGACCCGGAGAACAACGGGCCCTTCGAGGGCAAGCACTACAAGCTCGCCGAGACGCTGTGCGTGCCGGCGCCGGTCAGTGCGCCGCATCCCGAGATCATGATCGGCGGCGGCGGGGAGAAGAAGACCCTGCGGCTCGTCGCCCAGTACGCGGACGCCTGCAACCTCATCCCCGGCTCCCCGGAGGAGCTGCGGCACAAGCTCGAAGTTCTGCGCGGTCACTGCGACACCGTCGGACGCGACTACGACACCATCCGCAAGACCATCGCGTACGGCGCCGAGCCGGCCACCGAGGGCGACCTGGACGCCTTCACCCGGGACATCGAGGGTTACGCGAAACTCGGCGTGGACACCGTCATCCTCGCGCCGCGCCTGGGCGAGACCTCGGGGTGGATGGAGAGCTTCGCGGCCCCGGCCGTGGAGCGGCTCGCCGCGATCGACTGACCGACGGCATGACAAAAGGGGCCGGGGACTCCGGCCCCTTTCAGGCGGTGCCTCAGGCGGCGACGCCCACGTTGCCGTGCAGACGGGCGACGACCTCGGCCAGGTCGGCGGCGACCTCGGCGTCATCGGCCGGGTGGGTCTCGGCGAAGCGGACCACGGAGCCGGCGATGGAGAGCTTGACGTCCTCCAGCACCTTGCCGCCGGCGATGCCCACGGCCTTGCGGGTCTCGTCCTGCGCCCACACGCCGCCGAACTGGCCGAACGCGGTGCCGACGACGGCGACCGGCTTGCCGCCGAAGGCGCCGGCGCCGTACGGGCGGGACAGCCAGTCGATGGCGTTCTTCAGGACGGCCGGGATCGTGCCGTTGTACTCGGGGGAGAAGAGCAGGAACGCGTCGGCGGCCTGGGCGGCCTCGCGCAGCTTCGCGGCGGCGGCCGGGACGCTGCCCTCGACGTCGATGTCCTCGTTGTAGAACGGGATGTCGGCGAGGCCCTCGAAGAGGACGACCTCGGCACCCTCGGGGGCGAGCTTGACGGCCGCCTCGGCGAGCTGGCGGTTGTGCGAACCGGCGCGAAGGCTGCCGACGAGCGCAAGGATGCGGACAGACATGGGGAACTCCAGAGGGGGGCTGTTAACACTGCTGTTGCAAACCGGACCGAGGTCCGGATGAATTTGTAACACCTTAAGCGGACCGCGGTCCAGTTCTGTTCCCGATGCTTTACGCTGTCTTCATGTCCAGCGCCCTGCCGCCCTTCCCGCAGCCCCAGGAGCCCTTCGACACCCCTCAGTTGCTCGAGGTGGGCCCCGGCCCGGAAGAGCCGTGCCTGCGCGCCGACGCGGCCCGCAACCGCGCCCGGCTGCTGGAGGCCGCCACCCGGCTGATCGCCGAGCACGGGGTGGAAGGGGTCACGATGGAGGCGGTGGCGGCCGCGGCCGAAGTGGGCAAGGGCACGGTCTTCCGCCGCTTCGGCGACCGCACCGGCCTGCTGACCGCGCTCCTCGACCACTCGTCCCGGCAGCTCCAGGCCGACTTCCTCGGCGGGCCGCCCCCGCTGGGCCCCGGCGCCCCGCCGGTCGACCGGCTGCGGGCGTTCGGCATCGCCGTGCTCTACCGCACGGCCGAGCAGCTGGACCTGCGGCTGGCCGCCCAGCCGGAGCCGAACCGGCGCTACTCCCACCCCTCGGTCCAGGCGCTGCGCACCCATCTCACGGTGCTGCTGCGGCAGATCCAGCCGGACGCGGACTGCGAACTGCTCGCCCAGACGATGCTGGCCTATCTCGACCCCGCCCAGATCCACCATCTGACCCAGCAGTGCGGGATGCCGATGGAGCGCCTGGAGGCCGGCTGGGTCGACCTGGTCGCCCGTGTCACTCGGACGGAGCCGCCCCGCTGATCTCTCCCCGGTGGCCGGTGAACATGTCGACCAGCCCCTGTGGGGCGTCGGCGCGGAACAGCATGGCGCCGCCCGCCGCGGACTCCGCCGCGGCGGACTCCGCGCGCGGGAACATCGTCGCCTCGTAGGCGGCCAGCGCGGCCTCCGGGTCGCCGGGCCGCGCGACGAGCGCGAGGCCCAGGTCGGCGGCGTCGACGAGGGCCAGGTTGGCGCCTTCGCCCGCGAACGGCGACATCAGATGGGCCGCGTCACCGAGCAGGGTGACCCCGGGCACCCGGTCCCAGCGGTGGCCGACCGGCAGGGCGTGGATCCGCCGGGGCACCAGTGCGCCGTCGGCGTCCGCGACCAGCGCCCGCAGGCTCTTGTCCCAGCCGTCGAAGTGCTCCAGGACGGCCCGCCTGGCCGCCTCGGTGTCGGTGAAGTCGATCCCGTCCAGCCACTCCTCGGGTGCCTCCACCGCCGCGTACACATGCAGGCTGCCGTCGCTCTCGCGGTGGGCGAGAAAGCCCCGGCCCGCACCCAGCGCGAACAGCATGCCGCCGCCGACCACTTCGGCGCTCACCGGGTGCCGTACGTCCGCGTCCCGCAGGTCCGCCTCGGCGAACGACACCCCGCAGTACGCGGGCCGGGCGTCCGAGACCAGCGACCGCACCCGTGACCAGGCGCCGTCCGCGCCGACCAGCAGGCCGGTCGTGAAGCTGCCGCCGTCCTCCAGGGTCACCTCGTGCCGGCCGGCGCCGAGCGGACGGGCGTCGGCGACCTTCGCCCCCCAGCGGATCAGGCCCTCGGGCAGTGAGCCGAGCAGCGCCCGGCGCAGATCGCCCCGGTCGATCTCCGGGCGTCCGCCGGTGCCGTCGTCGGCCTCCTCGAACCGGACGCCGGCGTCCCGGTCCAGCACCCGTACCGCCTGGCCGCCGCTGTGGACCCGCGCCAGGAACTCGTCGTACAGCCCGGCCGCGCGCAGCGCCGCCTGGCCGGACTCCTCGTGGATGTCGAGCATGCCGCCCTGGGTACGGGCGGCGGGGGAGGCGTCGAGGTCGAAGACGGCCGCCTCGATGCCGTGCACATGGAGCACCCGGGCGAGCGTGAGCCCGCCCAGACCGGCACCGATGATCGCGATGGGGAAGTGGGGAGTGGACATGATGGCCTCCTGGGCGTGCGGATCCGAATAGGTGGATCCAGCCGTGTGGATCCAGTCGTGCGGATCTAGGCGTGTGAATCGGGTACGGCGGTGTGCTCGATACCGCTGATCAGTGCCTGGAAAGCCCAGGACGCGCGGACCTCGGGAGCGCCCGCCAGGAGCAGCCCGGAGGCGGCGGCGATGTGCGGGTGCGTGTGCTCGGACACCTCGCCGAGGACCCGGCCGAGCGAGTTCCAGTCCTCCTGGGACCCGCCGCCCGCGTGCTCGGCGGCGGTCGCGGTGGCGCGTTGCAGCAGCAGGTCGACGCCCCAGGCGGCGCGATCGCGCGGCACCCCGCCCTCGTCGAGCAGGCCCAGCAGCGTCTCGATCAGGTTCAGGTAGTGCGGGCCGCTGGGCCAGGCGGTGAGCGCGGAGCGGGCCAGGCTCGGGTACTCCAGGAGCATCCGGGTGTAGTCGATGAGCACCCGCTCCAGCCGCTCCCGCCAGTCGCCCTCCGTGGGTGCCGGGCCGACCGTGCCGAGCAGCTCGTCCAGGACCGCCGCGTGCAGTTCGTCCGTGTTGCGGACGTAGACGTACAGCGAGGCCGGGCCCGTGTCGAGTTCCTGGGCCAGGCGCCGCATGGTGACCTTCTGCAGACCCTCGGCGCGCAGCACCTCCAGGGCGGCGGCGACGATGCCCTCCCTGGTCAGGGCGGGCTTGGCGGGGCGCTCCCGGCGGGAGCGGGGGGTGGTGGGCATGACTCCACAGTAACGAACATGTTCGTTGCGAACAAGGTCGCCACGAACATGTTCGTTCGATGGGATGGCGGGGCCCAATTCGTCCAACCGTGAACCACCTTGCCCCGCCGGTCCCCCCTCCCCAGCCTTCTGCCAAGATGCGGTACGTCATGGTGCAGATACCGAAACCGCCCTCGGCGGCGTCGCCGACACCGCGCTCGATCCCCACGAGCGCCGATGTGGCCCGTCTGGCCGGCGTCTCCCGCGCGACCGTCTCCTACGTCCTCAACAACACCAGCGCCGTACGGATCAGTGAGCCCACCCGCCGCCGCGTCCGCCAGGCCGCGAAGGAACTCGGATACGTCCCCCACGCGGCCGCCCGCAGCCTGCGTGCCGGACACAGCCGGATGGTCCTGATGTCCGCCCCGGCCATCCCGATGGGCCTGCTGTACGCGCAGTTCCTCAACGACCTCCAGTGGGCCCTCAGCCGCCTCGACTACACGGTCGTCCAGTACGGCACCGCGGGCCTGCGCGGTGACGAAGCCGCCCGCGCCTGGGCCGAGTTGAGGCCCGTCGCCGTACTGGTCCCCGGCGCCGAGCTCGGTCCCGAGGGTGTCGCCGTCCTCAAGCGGGCCGGTGCCCGCGCCGTCGTCACCTTCGGCCCCGAGCGGGTGGAGGGAGCCCATGCCCTGCTGATGGACCACGACGCCGTCGGCCACTGTGCGGGCGCCCATCTCCACGCCCGCGGCCGGCGCCGGATCGGCGTGGTCGTGCCCGAGGGCTCCGGCCTGGAGACCTACTCCCGGCCCCGCGTCGAAGGCGTCCGCGCGGCCCTGCGCGGCACCGGCGCCACCGTGACCGAGCTGCCACTCGCCCTCACGGAGCAGTCCGCGGCCGAACTCGCGGCGCGCTGGCGGACGTTGGGGATCGACGCGGTGTTCGCCTACAACGACGAGTACGCGATGCTGTTAATGCGCGCGCTCCAGGACGAGGGGGTGCGCATCCCCGAGGACATCGCCGTGGTCGGCGCCGACGACCTGATGCTCGGCCGGCTGCTGCGGCCCCGGCTCTCCACCGTCCACATCGACCTGCCGTCCGGCCGCGACCTCGCCGAACTGGTCGACCGCGCGGTCCGCGACACCGGCTGCGAACCGGAGACGCACAAGGTACTGGGCGCCTCGGTGGTGCAGCGCGACTCCAGTTGATGGGTCACCCTGGTCGGGGGCGGTGCTTTTCCGGGCCCCCTGGCTAGGATGTTGCGCGCTCAACCAAACGGCTCATGGGTGCGCCGTGGGCCGCGCAACCCCGGTGATCGATCGGAGAGCCCGTCATGCCGCTGCTCGACCCGAAGACCTGGCAGGACCCGAAGATTTCACAGACCGGGCCCCTGTCCGGCCCCCGGTACGCCGTCACCGAGCCCGCCACCGGCAACACGCTCGGCACCGTCACCCTCGCCGCCCCCGCCGATGTCTCCCCGGCCGCCTCGGCCGCCCGCGCGGCACAGCGCGACTGGGCCCGGACGCCCCACTTCGTCCGGGCTCAAGTCCTGCGCAAGGCGGGCGACTTGTTCACGGAGCACGCCGACGAACTGCGCGAGTGGATCGTCCGCGAGTCCGGCTCCATACCCGGCAAGGCGGACTTCGAACTGCACGTCGCCGCCCAGGAGTGCTACGAGGCCGCCGCCCTCGCCTCCCGTCCGGCCGGCCAGGTCCTGCCCAGTGAGGCGCCCCGGCTGTCGTACACCCGCCGGGTCCCGGTCGGTGTCGTCGGCGTGATCGCGCCGTTCAACGCGCCGCTGATCCTGTCCATACGCTCGGTCGCGCCCGCCCTCGCCCTGGGCAACGGGGTCGTCCTGAAGCCGGATCCGCGCACCGCAGTCTGCGGCGGGCTCTCCCTGGCCGCCGTGTTCGCCGAGGCCGGGCTGCCCGAGGGGCTGCTGCACGTACTGCCCGGTGGCGCCGACGTGGGAGCCGCCCTGGTCGAGGACCCGCAGGTGCCGGTCATCTCCTTCACCGGTTCGACGGCGGCCGGCCGCGCCGTCGGTGAGGCCGCGGGCCGCCATCTGAAGCGGGCCCATCTCGAACTCGGCGGCAACTCCGCCCTGATCGTCCTGGAGGACGCCGACCTCGACGCGGTGATCTCCACGGCCGCCTGGGGGTCCTTCTTCCACCAGGGCCAGATCTGTATGACCACCGGACGGCACCTGGTCCACCACTCCCTGGCGGCGGAGTACGCCGAACGCCTCGCCGCCAAGGCCGACTCGCTCGCCGTCGGCGACCCGTTCCGCGACCAGGTCCACCTCGGCCCGATCATCGACGCCGGCCAACTCGCCAAGATCCACGGCCTGGTGGAGTCGAGCACGGCCCAAGGCGCCCGACTCGCCGCCGGCGGCACCCACGAGGACCTCTTCTACCGGCCCACGGTCCTGACCGGCGTCGACGACCGCACGCCCGCCTACGCGGAGGAGGTGTTCGGACCGGTCGCACCGGTCCGTGCCTTCGCCGACGCGGACGAGGCCGCCGCCCTCGCGGCCGACAGCTCCTACGGTCTCTCCCTCGGCATCGTCACCCGCGACACGGCACGCGGACTCGACCTCGCCGAACGCATCCCGACCGGCATCGTCCACATCAACGACCAGACCGTGAACGACGAGGCCGTGGCGCCCTTCGGCGGAGTCGCCGCCTCCGGCACCGGGGCCCGGTTCGGCGGCGAGTCCAACCTGGAGGCGTTCACGGACGTGCGCTGGACGACCGTACGCGGGGACGCGGCGCAGTACCCCTTCTGAGCTCCGCCGGAAGGGGTCACTCGCCCTGGGCGCTGCCCTGCTGCTCGGCGATGCTCTTGCGGACCTCGTCCATGTCCAGCTTGCGCGCCTGGCCGATGACGTCCGTCAGGGCCGCCTCCGGCAGGGCGCCCGGCTGGGCGAACACGGCGACCTGGTCGCGGACGATCATCAGGGTCGGGATCGACTGGATGCCGAAGGCCTGGGCCAGCTCCGGCTGGGCCTCGGTGTCCACCTTGCCGAACACCAGGTCGGGGTTGGCCTCGGCGGCCTTCTCGTAGACCGGGGCGAACATACGGCACGGGCCGCACCAGGCCGCCCAGAAGTCGATGAGGACGAACTCGTTCTCGGTGACCGTCTGGTCGAAGTTCTCCTTGGTGAGCTCCACGGTGCTGCTCATGCGTGCTTCCCTCTTCCTGATGTGGGGGCGTCCCGGTGCGGGGCGAAACCGCTGGCGACAACATGTCCGACCGGGCAGGTATTCCGCCCCCATACCCGTGTGGCCCGAGCGCACACGAACCGCAAGACTGGCCCCATGACGGAAACGGAATCCATCGCTTACGACGTCGTGGTGCTCGGGGCCGGGCCCGTGGGGGAGAACGTGGCCGACCGCACCCGTGCGGCCGGTCTCACCACCGCGGTAGTGGAGAGCGAGCTCGTCGGCGGCGAATGCTCGTACTGGGCGTGCATGCCCAGCAAGGCCCTGCTGCGCCCGGTCATCGCCCAGGCCGACGCCCGCCGCCTGCCCGGCCTGGCCCAGGCGGTCCAGGGCCCGCTCGACACCCCCGCGGTCCTCGCCCGCCGCAACTACTTCACCTCGAACTGGAAGGACGACGGCCAGGTCGCCTGGCTGGACGGCATCCACGCCGACCTCTACCGCGGCCACGGCCGCCTCGCCGGACCCCGTACGGTCACCGTGACCGGCCCCGACGGCACCCTGACCACCCTCACCGCCCGGCACGCGGTAGCCGTGTCCACCGGCACCCGCGCCCAGCTGCCCGACCTGCCGGGACTCGCCGAGGTCAAGCCCTGGACCAGCCGCGAGGCCACCAGCGCCCAGGAGGCACCTGGACGGCTGATCGTCATCGGCGGCGGTGTCGTCGCCACCGAAATGGCCACCGCCTGGCAGGCCCTGGGCTCCCGGGTCACCCTCCTGGTCCGCGGCAAGGGCCTGCTCAACCGCATGGAGCCGTTCGCCGGCGAACTCGTCGCCGAGGCGCTCACGGAGGCCGGCGTGGACGTCCGCACCGGCACGTCCGTCCGGTCGGTGACCCGCGAGAACGGCACCGTCGTGGCCGTGACCGACAGCGGCGACCGGATCGAGGCCGACGAGATCCTCTTCGCCACGGGGCGCGTCCCGCACACCGACGACATCGGTCTCGACACGGTCGATCTGGAACCGGGCTCCTGGCTGTCGGTCGACGACACCCTCCTGGTCGAGGGCACCGACTGGCTCTACGCCGTCGGGGACGTCAACCACCGGGCCCTCCTCACCCACCAGGGCAAGTACCAGGCCCGGATCGCGGGCGCCGCGATCGCCGCGCGCGCGGCGGGCACGCCGTTGCTGGACGCGCCCTGGGGTGCGCACGTGGCTACCGCAGACCACGGCGCCGTACCGCAGGTCGTGTTCACCGAACCGGAGGCGGCGGCCGTCGGACTCTCCCTCGCGGAGGCGGAGCAGGCCGGCCACCGGGTGCGGGCCGTCGACGTCGAGTTCTCCTCGGTCGCGGGGGCCGGACTGTACGCCGACGGGTACAAGGGCCGCGCCCGCATGGTCGTCGACCTGGACTCCGAGACCCTGCGCGGGGTCACCTTCGTCGGCCCCGGTGTCGGCGAGCTGATCCACTCGGCGACGATCGCGGTCGCCGGGGAGGTACCGATCAGCCGGTTGTGGCATGCGGTGCCGTCTTATCCGACTTTGAGTGAGGTGTGGTTGCGGCTGCTTGAGGCGTACCGGGGGTAGGACGGAGAAGGGGGTGGCTGGGCGCGTGGTCGGCTGCGGGCCGGTGGGGGCTTGTCGCGCAGTTCCTCCCCCGGCCTTCGGCCGGGGGTAACCCCAGCGCCCCTGGCGGGGCGCTGTGCGATCAGGGCAGTTCGAAGCCCAGGTCCGCTGCGGCTGTCGTAGGAGTCGGCTGGGTCCAGCGGCGGACCATCTCCTCGTTCGACGACAGTGACCGCAGCTCCGCCCGGTCCAGGTAGAGCATGCCGTCGAGGTGGTCGGTCTCGTGCTGGACGATTCGGGCCGGCCACCCCATGAACAACTCGTCGACCGCGTGGCCGTGTTCGTCCTGGCCGCGCAGGCGGACCTCGGCGTGCCGGGCCACCACCGCCTGCCAGCCCGGCACGCTCAGGCAGCCCTCGAAGAAGGCGGCGCGGGCGGGGCCGACGGGCTCGTAGGCCGGGTTGACCAGTACCCGGAAGGGCTGTGGGACCCGGCCGCGGGCCACCGCCACCTCCTCCGGTACCGGTGCCGGATCCTCGATGACCGCGATCCGGAGCGGGACGCCCACCTGGGGCGCGGCCAGGCCCACGCCGGGTGCCGCGTGCATGGTGACGCGCAGCGCCTCGATGAAGCGGGCCAGCAGCTCGGGGCCCAACTGGCCGTCGTACGGCTCGGTTCCACGGCGCAGGACCGGGTCGCCGGCCGCGACGATGGGCAACGGGCCGTCGACGGCGAGGAGTTCCTCGACCCGCTCGACAAGGGGTGCGCGATCGCTGGGTGATGCCATTGCGCCAGCATCCCATGACCGCGAGTGTGACGCGGGTCACTTCGACTGCCGGGAACTCGGTCCCCGCCCCCTCCGACTACTGGACCGTCACCGCTCAGCCACGAGTCCTTGGAGAACCCCGCCGATGTCCACCGCCCCCTCGGCCTCCCCCGATCTCGGCTCCGCTCGATCGGGGGGACCCCCATCGGATGAGGCCCCGCAGCCCACCGTCCCGGCCGCACCCCCGAGCCGCTGGGCCCCGCTGCGCCCCCTCGTCCTGCGCCTGCACTTCTACGCCGGCGTCCTGGTCGCCCCCTTCCTGCTGGTCGCCGCCGTCACCGGCCTGTTGTACGCCCTCTCCTTCCAGGCCGAGAAGCTCATGTACGCCCATGAGCTGACCGTCCCGGTGGGCAGGACCGAGCTGCCGGTCTCCGAGCAGGTCGCCGCGGCGCGCAAGGCCCACCCCGAGGGGACCATCTCCGCGATACGGCCCGCTCCGCAGGCGGACGCGACCACCAGGGTGCTGCTGTCGGGGGTGAAGGGCGTCGACCCGGACCACACCCTCGCCGTGTTCGTCGACCCGTACACCGGCAAGGTGCGCGGAGCACTCGAACAGTACGGCTCCACCGGCGCGCTGCCGCTGCGCACCTGGATCGACGAGCTCCACCGCGATCTCCACCTCGGCGACACCGGCCGGCTCTACAGCGAGTTCGCGGCCAGCTGGCTGTGGGTGATCTCGGGCGGCGGCCTGGTGCTGTGGTTCTCGCGGCGGCGGGCGCTGCGCAAGGTGCGCGGCACCAGCGGGCGGCGGCGCACGCTCGGCCTGCACGGCAGCGTCGGCGTCTGGGCCGCCGCCGGGTTCGTCTTCCTGTCGGCGACCGGTCTGACCTGGTCCACCTACGCCGGTGCCAACATCGACGAGCTGCGCACCTCCCTCGGCCAGGCCACCCCGTCCGTGTCGGCGGCCGCGAGCGGCGGCGAGCACGCGGGCCACGACATGGCGTCCATGACCGGTGGCGACGCCGAACACGGGGTCGGCCTGGACAAGGTGCTGGCCGCCGCCCGCGCCGAGGGGCTGGGCGACCCCGTCGAGATCGTCCCGCCCGCCGACGCGAACAGCACGTACGTCGTCAAGCAGGTCCAGCGCAGCTGGCCCGAGAAGCAGGACGCCGTCGCCGTCGACCCGGCCACCGGCAAGGTGACCGACGTGCTGCGGTTCGCCGACTATCCGGTCCTCGCCAAACTCACCCGCTGGGGCATCGACCTGCACACCGGCATCCTCTTCGGCATCGTCAACCAGGTCGCGCTGGCCCTGCTCGCGCTCTCCCTGATCCTGCTGATCCTGTGGGGCTACCGCATGTGGTGGCAGCGTGGCCGCGGCTCCGCCTTCGGCCGGCCGATCCCGCGCGGGGCCTGGGCGGAGGTCCCGCCGTACCTTCTGGTCCCGGCGATGGCGCTGATCGCGGTGCTGGGCTACTTCGTGCCGCTGCTAGGGATCCCCCTGGCCGCCTTCCTCGCCGTCGACATCGTGCTCGGCGAGATCGCGCACCGCCGGGGACGGCGGACGTACGGGGGCCGGGCCGGCGTGAAGTAGCGTGGTGAGACACGCAGACGGGCGTGGAACGACACGCCTACGCCGGAGGGAGACGGGACCATGGCGCGGGTCCGGCGCGGGCAGGGGGAGCTGGAGGGGCAGGTGCTCGGCGCGCTGAGCGAGGCCGACGGTCCCGTCAGCGCGGCCTGGGTGCAGCAGCGGCTCGGCGGCGACCTCGCCTACACCACCGTGGTGACCATCCTGACCCGGCTGCTCGCCAAGGACGTCGTCGCCAGGGAACGGCAGGGCCGCTCCTTCCTGTGGACGCCGACCGCCGATGTGGCCCGGCTCGCCGCCCTGCGGATGCGCCGGCTCCTCGACGGCGAGCGGGACCGCGAGGCCGTCCTGGCGAGCTTCGTGACCGCCCTGCCGCCCGGTGACGAGCGGGTGCTGCGGGCCCTGCTGGAGGACGCCGGGCCGGGGCCGGCCAACGCCCGGGACACCTCGCCCGCGGACCGGAGCGGTACGCACGACTGAGGGCCCCTGGAAGACCAGGGGCCCTCGGTGACCGTCGCTCATTCCTCGGGGAAGTCCCCCGCCAGCGCCGAGGCGATCCGCAGATGAGGCTCGGCCTCGTCGTGCCGGGCCTGCCGCTGGAGCGTGCGGCCCAGCATCAG
This sequence comes from Streptomyces sp. NPDC101234, assembly GCF_044767525.1. Classification (NCBI taxonomy): domain Bacteria; kingdom Bacillati; phylum Actinomycetota; class Actinomycetes; order Kitasatosporales; family Streptomycetaceae; genus Streptomyces; species Streptomyces sp. NPDC101234. The sequence continues at coordinate 72,651 of NZ_JBIWOA010000009.1, forward strand.
CCGGGCGTAGTGCTCCACCGGGTCGCGCTTGACGATCTCGCGCAACTCGGCCTCCGCGCGCTGCAGTTGGGCCGAGTGGTAGTAGGAACGCGCCAGCAGCAGCCGGGGTCCGGTCTGCTCCGGCACCTCCTCGACCAGCCCGGCGAGCACCCGCGCGGCGCCCGCGTAGTCCTTGGCGTCGAAGAACAGCTGAGCACGGTCCCAGCGCTCGGCGGCGGTTCCCTGCTCGTAGTACGTCGTGTCCACTCGTGACCTCCTTCGACGCCGTCAACAGACCGGTGTAGTTGAATATTCCACTACTCCGTCAGGGGTGCCGGGATGCGCTCCAGGACCCCGCCCGCGAACACGTCGTACAGCGGCAGCGTCTCCAGGTGGACATAGCCGATATGACAGTCGCAGCTGGTCAGCGGGCAGGCGCGGGGGCGCAGGGCGGCACGGTAGGAGCCGTCGTACAGGTTGCCGAGCGGAGCGGGCACGAAGTGGCAGCGGCGGACCGTGCCCTCGCCGTCCACGGAGACGACCGACTCACCGGTCCGGCAGGGCAGCCCCGCGCTGGCGTGCGGATGGCGGCTGTACGGGAAGAGCGGGTCGAGGGCCGTCCACAGGCCGGCCTCCGGATCGGTGTAGGTGTGGCCCTCGGCCGCGTTGACCCAGAGGTAGACGTGCTCGGGCAGGTCCGCGCGCAGCCGGCGGGCCGCTTCCAGGTGCTCGGGGAGGCCGACGATCCCCACGCTGAAGCGGACACCCCGGTCGGAGAGGTCGCGGCACTTGCCGAGGAACCGGTCGTAGGGGGTCTGGCCCGGGTGGTACGTGCACCACAGGGCGAGCGTGGCCGGGTCGGCGTCCGCCAGCCAGTCGGTGCGGCAGCTGAGGTTGGTCTGGATCGCCACCCGCCGGATGTGCGGGAGACGGGACAGCTCGGCGAGGGTGCGCCGGTACCAGGAGCGGACCAGGCCCTCGCCCCACGGTGTGAACAGGATCGAGAGGCGGTCCTCCGTCCGATCGGCCGCCCAGTCCGCGAAGCGGGTCAACGCGGCACGGTCCGCGCGGAGTTGGTCCACGGTGTCGCGCCGCTTGGCGAACGGGCAGTAGGGGCAGTCGTAGTCGCAGGAGGCGAGTGGGCCCCGGTAGAGCAGGGTCAGGTCCATGGCCGGGTAGTCACTTCCGCTCGTAGCCGGCCATGGCGGCCCGGACCGCGGGGGAGAAGAGGACGGGGCCGATCGCGTCGGAGTGGGCAAGCCCCTCGGGGGTGAGCCGGAGGACGGTGCCGTCGTCGGTCAGCCAGCCGCGGTCGGCGAATCGGCCGAGCTCCGGGCCGAAGTGGTCGGCCGGGGCGGCACCGAAGCGGGACCGGTAGTCGTCGTGGCGCAGCCCCTCCGCCTGGAGCAGGGACTGCAGGAGATGCCGGCGCCGCGCCTCGTCGGCGTCGATACGGCGGCCGATCTCGGCGTACCCGAAGTCCCCGGCCGGGCGGGAGACGTAGTCGTCGATGATCCCGCGTATCTCGTGCATGTCCACGGCGTAGTCGAACGAGTAGTGCAGCCCCGACGTGTACGACCGGGCACCGCAGCCCAGTCCGATCATGCCGTCGGTCTGGCAGGCGTAGTCGTCGGCGCCCTGCGGCGGGGCGTCGGCGCGACGGAACATGCGCATCGACTGCTGGGTGTAGCCGTGGGCGAGAAGGTGGTCGCGGCCGGTCCGGTAGAGGCGCAGCCGCTGGGCGTCCCAGGCCGGGTCGGGGTCCGCGGCGGCGCGGCGGCCGAGTCCGGTCAGGGGGCGGACGTAGAGCGGGTAGAGGTACAGCTCCTCCGGGTGCCAGGCGAGGGCCGCGTCCAGCGAGCGCAGCCAGGTCTCCTCCGTCTGCCCGTCGATGCCGTAGATCAGGTCGATGTTGAGGACGGGGATACGGGCCTCGCGGACCCGGGCCAGCGCGGCCTCCACATCGGCACGGCGCTGCGGGCGTACGGCCGCCCGCGCCTCGGAGTCGACGAAGCTCTGCACGCCGAGGCTGAGCCGGGTGGTGCCGCGCTCGGCGAGGACGGTGAGCCGGTCGGCGGTCGCGGTGGCGGGCGAGGCCTCCACGGACAGCGGTACGGCGCGCAGGTCGGCGCCCATCCGGTCCTCGGCGATGTCGCACAGCCGGGTCAGTTCGGCGGCGGTGAGGAAGGTGGGGGTGCCGCCGCCGAAGGCCGCCGTGGCGAACCGTACGTCGCCCGTGTCCCCGAGGGCCTCGCGCACGGCGGTCGCCTGGCGCTCCAGGGCGTCCAGGTAGGCGCCGGTCAGGTCGTCGGGGGCGCCGATGCGGGTGAAGAGGTTGCAGAAGCCGCAGCGGACCTCGCAGAACGGGATGTGGAGATAGAGGGAGAGGGCGTTCTTCGGCTCGGCGGCCCACAGGTGGCCCAGCGCGGGGCGGTCGGGCAGCCGGCGGTAGGCGGTCTTGTGGGGGTAGGCGTAGACATAGCTCTGGTAGGGGCTTGCCGCGGTCGCGGTGGTCATCGGGCGGCCTCCGCCGGGTCCAGGAAGAAGTGGGCGTACGGCACGGTCCACACGGACTCGTGGCCGAGGCGGTGGCCGGTGTAGCCGTCGTCGCCGTAGGCGGTGCCGTGGTCGGAGCAGACGATCGCGAAGCAGCGGCGCCTGCTGCTCGCGGCGGCGAACAGGCGGCCGATGTGCCGGTCCACGTACTCCAGGGCGGCGGCATGGGTGGCCCGGCTGTCGCCCGCCTCGCGGGTCGCGCCCGGCAGATGGAACCAGTTGGGCTGGTGCAGGGCGGAGACGTTGACAAAGAGGAACAGCCGCTGTTCGTGAGGGAGTTCGCGCACGATCTGCTCAGCGCGGGCCACCTGGTTCTCGAAGGAGTGGGGCGAGGTGACGCCGAACTCCGGCTCCCAGTGCGCCTCGTCGAACATCCCGGGCAGGACGGAGCCCAGCGGGCCCCGCTTGTTGAAGAAGCCGACACCGCCGATGCACACGGTGCGGTAGCCGGCCTCGGCCAGACCTGAGACCAGGTCCGGGGTGTCGTAGACGAAGGTGCCGGTGGCCGTGGTCTCGCTGCCCGCGAAGCTCGCCGCGAACAGACGGGGGTGCGGGCCGGGGGCGGCCGGGGTCGGCAGGAAGCCCGCGAAGATCGCCTGGTGGGAGGCGTAGGTGAAGCTGCCCGGGGCATGCCGCTTCTCCCAGCCGCCGCCGGGCAGATGGCGGGCGAGGTGGGGCAGACGGCCCTCGGCGGCGAGTTCCACGGCGACGTCGTGGCGCAGGGTGTCGAGGGTGACGAGCAGCAGGTCGTGGCTGCCGACCACCTCGTTCATGTCCGGCTCGGTCAGGTCCGGCTCGTTCATGTCCGGCTCAGCGGCCGGGGCGGGCGAGGGCATGCGGGGTTCCTTCTGGGTACTGGGGAGCAAAGTGGTGCAGGGCGGCGCGGACTTGGGCGGCATAGGTGTCCAGACCCTCCGCACCGCTGCCGGGCAGGCCGGTGAGGCGGGGCAGCAGATCGCCGAAGGCGTTCACCTCGCCGACGGCCGCCCGGCGCCAGTCGACGGCCGGGAGCAGGTCGACGCCGACGCACAGGGTGCGCGGGAAGCAGGCGGCGGCCCGCTCGCACACGCCGAGCACGTCGGACCAGCGGGCCCCGGCCGCTTCGACCGCCTGCCGGGCCGCGTCCAGGTCCCCCCGGCTGCCGCCGAGGTGCAGGTTGGTCAGCGGGGAGCGGCTGGTGCGGACGACGGCATGCGTGGCCCGGCCGCCGACCACGACGACCCGCAGATCGGCGGCCCGTCCCTGCTGGGCGGCCTTCGGCAGCCAGCGCTCCAGATGGAGTCCGTCCGGCGCGAGCGCGTCGACGATCGCCGCGATCTCCGGCTCCCGGTCGTAGCGGCGCACCTTGAGGGAGTTGTGCAGTGCGCCGTCGGCCGCGCGCTCCACCGAGGTGGTCGCCCGGATCCGCCCGCCGCCCGCCGACTCCACCGCGAGCACGCCGGACGCGGACGAGCCGTGCGCGGGCTTGACGAACAGCCGGGGCATCCGGTGCTCCCGCATCAGCGCCCGCACGTCGTCCCAGCCGTGCACCGGCGCCGCCCCGGGACCCGAGGTGGGCGAGGCGGGCACCGGTACCCCGGCCGCGTCGAGGACGGCGTGGCAGCGGCGCTTGTCGAAGAGCACGGCCAGGTCGTCCGGGTCGTCGAGGCGCAGGCCGCCGCGCAGGGTGCCCAGCGCGGTGACGAACCCGGCGTACCAGCGCGCCGAGCCCGCCACCCGGGTCGGCTCGCCCTCGCCCCGCAGCAGCCGGTCGACCTCCGCGTTCTCCCCGGGCGAGTCGATCCGGACGATCTCCCCGGCGCCGAACCCGGCCCCGCCGTCGCGCAGTACGTCCTGCCAGGCGACCAAGCGTGGCCCGGGAAGTCCGGCGGCCCGGACCGCGTCCGCGAAGAGGGTGACGCGACGGTTCTCGGGGTTGCCGACGACCGCGAACCGCGCGCCTGCCGCAGACGTCGACGCACGACCGTCGCTTGAGCCCATGGGTACGTCCGTCACTCGCCCACGGCGACGTACCGCCACACCGTGCCGTCGTCGTCCTTGTCCTCGTCGGCGTCGTCGCGGTCGAGGTCCACCTCGACACCGGCGGGTATCAGGGTCGCGCGGACCCGGTCCTGGAGCGGCTCGGTGAGGTAATTGTGGTGCAGGTCGAGCTTCTTGAGGTGGGTGAGAGGGCGGCCGTCCAGGAGCGCCGTGGCGCCGTCGTCGGTGAGGACGCCCATGGACAGGTCCAGCACCTCCAGGCGGTCGAGGACCGGGGAGTCGGCCACGGCGGCCGCGACGTCGTCCTGCATCTCGCTGTTGCGCAGCGCCAGATGACGCAGCCCCGGCAGCCTCTCGCCGGACAGGATGCCCGCCAGGTCGGCCACCGCGCTGTCGCCGCCGTAGTCCGGGGTGCCCAGCCACAGGTCAAGGTACTCCAGGGCGGGCAGGTCACTGGCCCCCACCCCGCGCACCACCGCGGCGGGCAGCCCGCCGGCCTCCATGGTCAGCCGGCGCAGTCCGGTGTGCCGCAGCCCGGTGAAGCCCAGCCCCGAGCCGCCGCGCACCCCGAACTCCGCCAGTTCCGGGAACCCTTCGAGCAGCTGGGTGACATCGCTCTGGTTGATCCAGGAGATCTCGCACTCCTCCATCACCATGTCGCCCAGGAACAGCGCGCGCAGCGCCGGGAGCCGGTCGCGCGCGGCCAGCAGCGCCTCGATGACGGGGGACGGATCGGTGTCGTACGCCTCCTGCCAGGCGCCGACTATCAGTGCCCGGACCCGGGTGGTGTCGACGGCGGTGAGGAAGCGGGCGAACGCGTCGGTCCAGTCCTCGTCGGCGTCGTAGACATCACTGGTGATCCGCCAGGCTACCGAGTCGGCGTCGGGCAGGTCGTCCGTCGGCGCTCCGGGACCGGGAAAGACGTACGCGGGCAGCCCGTAGAGGGTGGAGAGGTGCTGATTGACGGTCATACGGCTGCTCCTGGGACGCGTTCGAGGGCGCTCGGTGATGATCGCAGTTGTACCAAGCGGCACTGACAACGCGACGTCCGGCCGGTGAATCCCCTCTTGTTCGACCCTACGAACTTTCTGTGTGACGGGTACACAACTCCGGTCATCACTGGTAGGAAACCTTCCTATCAGTAGCAGCGATCCACCCCCCACCACCTTCTGGAGCCCCCATGAGGCATCCGAACGACGCCGCGACGAACCCCGCCCCCGTCCTGACCTCCCGCCGCACCCTGCTCGCTCTGCTCGGCGTGTCCGCGGCCGGAGCGGGAGCCGTGCTGCTCCGCCCCGCACATGCCGCCGCCTCGACAGCCGCGAGCTGTGTCGGCCTCGACGACCCGGTGAAGAAGGAGATCGCCATGAAGCTGGTGTCGAGCGCGGAGAACTCCTCGCTCGACTGGAAGGCGCAGTACAAGTACATCGAGGACATCGGCGACGGCCGCGGCTACACCGCCGGGATCATCGGGTTCTGCTCCGGCACCGGTGACATGCTCGACCTCGTCCAGCTCTACACCGACCGCAAGCCCGGCAACGTGCTCGCCAAGTACCTGCCGGCGCTGCGCCGGGTCAACGGCACCGACTCCCACTCCGGCCTCGACCCGAACTTCCCCTCGGACTGGCGCAAGGCGGCCCAGGACACCGCGTTCCAGCAGGCGCAGAACGACGAGCGCGACCGCGTGTACTTCAACCCGGCCGTCAGCCAGGGCAAGACGGACGGGCTCGGCACGCTGGGCCAGTTCACCTACTACGACGCCATCGTCATGCACGGCGACGGCGACGACCCCACCAGCTTCCGCAACATACGCAAGCGCGCGCTCGCGAAGGCGAAGCCGCCGGCGCAGGGCGGCAACGAGACGACGTACCTCAACGCCTTCCTCGACGCCCGTGTCTGGGCCATGAAACAGGAGGAGGCGCACAGCGACACCACCAGGGTCGACACCGAGCAGCGGGTCTTCCTGCGCAAGGGCAACCTGTGCCTGAACACCCCGCTGGACTGGAAGGTGTACGGGGACAGCTACCACATCGGCTGACCGGCCCGGGGCTGTCGTACCGTCACCTCACCGTGCGGTACGACAGCCCGGGTGCGCTACGGCTTGATGCCCACCCCGGTCCACAGGCTGACCTCCGCGTCGGTGGCGGTCGGTTCGGCGTCCGGGCGCCAGCGGTGGCCGACCGAGACGCCCGGGTCGAGCAGCTCCAGCCCGTCGAAGAAGCGCGCCACGTCCTCGCGCGAGCGGAACTGCACCGGCGTCCCGGCGTTGTTGTAGATGTCGGTGACCTTCTGCCAGGTCGACGGGTCGAAGTCGGGCGTGCAGTGGCTCAGGGCCAGCGCACTGCCCGAGGGGAGCACGTCCAGCAGCCGCGAGACGATGCCGTACGGGTCCTGGGCATCCGTGACGAAGTGCATCAGGGCGTTCAGGGACAGCGCCACCGGCCGGTCCAGGTCCAGCACCTCGGCCAGCTCGGGGGCGTCCAGCAGCGACTGCGGGTCGTTGACGTCCGCCTCTATGTAGGTGGTGCGGCCCTGCGCCGTGCTGCGCATCAGGCGCTCGGCGTACTTGAGGACGAGCGGGTCGTTGTCCGCGTACACCACCCGTGCCTCGGGGACCACGGACTGGGCCACCTGGTGCAGGTTCGGCTCGGTGGGGATGCCGGTGCCGATGTCGAGCCACTGCCGGATCCCGTGCTCCCGGGCGAGGACCCGGGTGGCGCGGTGCATGAAGGCACGGTTCTCCCGGGCGCAGACGAAGATGCCCGGGTAGGCGGACGCCACGGTCTCGGCGGCCTTCGTGTCGATGTCGAAGTGGTCCTTGCCGCCCAGGTAGTAGTCGTACATACGGGCGGAGTGGGGCCTGCTGGTGTCGATGTCCCGCGCCGCGTGCGAGGTGGTCATCGTGTCCCTTTCGGTGGGTGCGTGGGGGAGGGAGGAAGGAGAGAGGAATCAGCCGGTGGTCAGATGGTCGGCGAGGCCCCGTTTGACCCCGGCGACGAACGCCGTGATCTCCTCGGGGGTGTAGATCAGCGCGGGTCCGGCCGGATCGGTCGACTGGCGCAGCGCCACCCGGCCGTCGGCGAGTTGCTTGGTCTGTACGCACTGGCCCCCGTTGGGACCGCTCCAGGGAGACTCCCAGCCCTGCTCACCGAGGTCCGATGCGGGCATGCCGTTGTACACGTCGTGGGCACTGCCGTCGATGATGGTCATGCGTACTCCTTGCGCATGTGGTTCAGCAGACCCCTGCTCTGCGCGTCGGAGGTCAGCAGGGACATGCGGTTGTGCGCCTCGAGATGGGCCACGACGTCGGAGCGCTGGTCGAGGTACATGGCCCCGGAGAGGATCTCGCTGTAGACGACGTCCGGAAGCTCGGGCTCCTCGAAACGGAAGTACGTGAACGGGGCGCACGCCCCCACATGGGCACCGGCGGTGAACGGGACGACGTCGACGCTGACATGGTCCAGCTCCATGACCTCCAGGAGCCGTTCGATCTGGGCCCGCATCACCTCGGGACCGCCGACCACCCGGTGCAGGACGGCCTCCTCCATGACCACCCACAGCGTGGGCGCGTCCGGCCTGTCCAGCAGGTCCTGACGGCGCAACCGCAGGTCCACACGCCGGTCCAGCTCCTCGTCACCGTCGTTCGGGAAACCGCCGCCGAGCACGGCACGCGCGTACTCGCGGGTCTGCAGCAGCCCCGTGACGTAGTGCGGCTCGTAGGTGCGCAGGGTCTTCGCCCCGGTCTCCAGGCTCACATAGGCGCTGAACCAGGTGGGCAGCACATCGCGGTAGGTGTGCCACCAGCCGGGCTCGTTGGCGCGCTCGGCGAAGGCGACGAACTCCTCCGTCTCCTGCCGGTCGGCGCCGTAGGTCTCGAGGAGTTTCTCCACGTAGAGGGGCTTGAGCGCGACCTCCGCCTTCTCCAGCCGGCGGATGGTCAGCGGGGCGACCCGAAGCGCCCGCGCAGCGTCCTCCAGTGACACGCCCGCTTCCTGGCGCCGCTCCTGGAGCCTGCGGCCCAGGATCATGCGCAGCACGGTGGGCGCACTGCTGCTGCCCGTGTTCGACCGGCCTTCGCTCACGCCCTACCTCCTGAGGGACTATCACCACGACGAGTGTGACAGGCACTTGATGAAGCGACCACACCGACACCGGCATTCTGAAATTATCAGGGAGCCGGTTGCAGGTTGAACTTGGGTGCGCGCATAGTTACTTGAGCAATTCGCGTGCACGACCACGAACAACGTCCGATCCCCGCAGGGATGTTGTTCAGCTCTGCCTGCTCACCGCCGCGCCCGCCTCACGGAAGGCAACCATCGTGTCCCCCCACGCGACTTCCCACCGCGACCTGTTGGACGTAGTCGACCCCGACCAGTCCCATTGGATCGAGCTGCCCTCGCACCGCTCCAGCGTGAGAGTGGCCCGCCGCTCCATGCGGGAGCGGCTGAGCGGGTGGGGGCTGCCCGGCGAGCTGTGCGAGGACGCGGTGCTGCTCGTGTCCGAGCTGGCCACCAACGCCGTCCGCCACACGTTCAGCGTCCGCATCCTGTGCGGCATGGGCCTCATCGCCGATGGCTGTCTGCGGCTCGAGGTCCACGACCACGACTACTCGCGGCGGAGCCTGCTCCGGCGCGAGCCCGGCCCCGACGACGAGGGCGGGCGGGGACTGCTGCTCGTCGAGCAGCTCGCCGACTCCTGGGGCGTGGACCGCTCAAGGCTCACCAGCGGCCATGCGGTCTGGGCCACATTGACAGCCTGACACGGCGCCGGGCACCCAGGGGGCTTCCAGGGTGCCGGTCGGGCGGGCATGGGGGGCTCGCCCGGACCGTCCCCGCGGGGAAACCGCGGGGACGGCGTCGGCCCGGGTGGGTGCGGTCGTCCCTTGGGGGAGGGGCGACCGCACCGCCGAGGTGGCGGCAGGCCGGGCGCCGCCGTCAGCACGGCCTGCGCCACACCCCCAGGTTCGGCTTCTTCTGTATGGGGCCGGCGCCTGCACGGCAAGGGCGGGAGGCTGGGAGGCACGCGCGTGGGCGTCTCCCCAGGGCGGCACGGCGGATACGCAGAGTGCCCGAAAGCGTGCACATCGCGAAGGTCGCGTATCCGGTGCGTGAAGGTGCGGTCGGGCGGCAAAAGACGCACGTGCCCGGCGACGCCGGAGTGACCCGCGTAGATCCGCCGACGATCGCCTCCCGTCCGCCGCGTACGGCGGCTGTTGGCGCGTGACGGCGTGGCGGACGGGGCCTCGCCCATGACGGACAGGGGCCCGCGCGGGCCGCATGAGCCGCTCCGCCCGGGGCACCACATAACTATGGAAGGCGTGCCTGTGATCGTGCAGCCGCCGGAGCCCGACGGCGGCAGACGGGTCATGATCCGTGGAGAGTACGTCGGCACCGCGTATCACCTGCTCGACGTCGTCGAGTTCCTGCGCAGAGCCGGCCTGCCCGAGACCGACACGACGGTCGACGACCCGGACCTGATCGAGTGGCGCGGCCTCGGGCCGAAGGCCTGGACCGCGGCCGGGTGAACCGTGGCGGGGTGAACCGTGGCGGGGTGAACTGCGCCGGAGCGCACTGCGCCGGTCAGGAGCCGGGCAGGAGGTAGTGACTCCACAGGCTGCCGAGGAAGAACTGCCCGAAGCGGGCCAGGGCCGCCGGGCCTGAGGGGCCGGTCGTCCGGAAGGTCGTGAGCATCCGGGCCAGGTCGACGGGGCGCAGCCGCACGACGCCCGCACCGAGGACCTGTGTACGCAGGTCGTCGTCATCCGCGGTATGGCCGTGCAGCAGCCGGAACGGCAGGACCATCGTGTCGGACCAGACCCGGACCGGCGCCCCGCGGGAGATGACCTTGTGCCCGGCGAGGGTGCGGCTCCGGCCCTCCGCGTCCGTGGTGTACAGCCGGTAGCGCAGGGCCGGTGCGTCCTCGTCGAACAGGGTGAAGGTGCCCCGTGGCACGGGGCGGCGCCCGCCCAGACAGGGGCTGTCGATCCAGCCGTCGACGCGGGCGGTGTGGTCCGGCTCGTCGAGGAAGCGGTCCACGTCGTCGGCGGTGACGGTCAGCCGGAAGGAAAGGGGCTCACGCCGGCCGCTGCGGTGCGCCGTGAGCGGATCGGCCGACCCCGGTGCGCAGAAGCCGTGCATCTCCTCGGTGAACTGCACCGTGGTCCGTGCCGGGTAGGTGCTCGTCGGGCGCGGCACGCGATGCGGGGTGGCGGGAGGGTGCTCCAGCAGCCGGGTGCTCAGCCGGTCGGACAGGGCGGCGATGGTGAGGGAGGGGTTCACCCCTACGGAACCGGGCAGTACCGAGCCGTCCGCGATGTACAGACCGGGGTGGCCGAAGACCTCGCCGTGGGAGTCGCACACCGCGGTGGCCGGGTGCCGTCCCATCGGGGCGCCGCCGAGGGGGTGCACGGTCATCGCCCGCCCGCGGCGCCAGAGCGGATGGTCGGCGTATCCCGCCCCCAGCGCCTGTGCGACCTGCTTCATCGCCGCGCGCAGCGCCTCGAAGTGCGCGGCGCTGCCCTGCGCGGTCCAGGTGGCGTCGAGCCTGCCGTTGCGCAGCCGCAGTTCACCGTCGGGGACATCCCTGCCCATGCCCAGCAGCGGCATCGAGGTGCTGGACAGCGCACCCCGGCCGAGCAGTTCGGAGACCGCCCCGGAAAGCCGGGGATCCGGCGCCCCGGCCGCGCGGTCCAGGAGCCGGCCGAGTACGAACCGCGCGGTCCGGGTGAGGGCGCCGGGCACCCGGGCCCCCTCCACGAGCCACTCCACGAAGGCCGGATAACCGGCGTCCTGGATGTACGCGCCGCGCCCGGCACCGTCGACGCCGTCGAGTTCGCCGGGCAGCCGGACGGAGCTGGTGATCACCGGGCCGCGATGCGGGAGCAGCGGTCGCCCACCGTGGCCCTGCCCGGCCCGGAGGACGAAGGCGAGGTGGTCGCCGTTGGTGGAGAACCGGGTGCCGACCGCCGGACTCAGCGCGGTCAGGTGCCGGCGGGAGCGCAGCAGGAGACGGACGGTGTTGTAGGTGCCCGCGGCCAGGACCAGCCGGTCGCAGTCGATCGTGGCCGCATGCCCGGCGTTCCGGCCGTCGTCGTCGGGGTGGTGCCGGATGTGGTCGACCGCGTAACCGCCTGCGTCGAGGGGGCGCAGGAGGGTGGCTTCGTGTCCTGTGCGCAGATCCGCGCCGTGCCGTCGGGCAGCGGACAGATAGGTGAGATCGAGGCTGTTCTTGGCGCCTTCGTTGCAGCCGAGGTTGCACTCGCCGCACAGTCGGCAGGTGGTCCGGGCGGCGCCGTGCAGATTGCCGTCCGGCGGCTCGGCGAGCGGCCGGCCGGGGCTCGGCTCGGCACCGGGTTTTGGTGCGAAGCTCACCCCGAGCGGCGGCCGCCGGACCTCCAGGCCGAGCAGCCGCGCCGCGTCGTGCATCGCATGCGCCCTCGGGGTGTCGGCGTAGCCGGGGTGGTCCAGGGGGTACGGGGTGGCGCCGAGCATCTCCTCCACCGCGGTGTAGTGGGGGTCTAGATCGGCGCGGCCGACCGGCCAGGCCTCGAATCCGCCCTGCGGCAGCGGCCGTTGTTCGGCGAACCAGCGCTCGTCCTTGCGGAGCAGGACATTGGCGTAGATCAGTGACCCGCCGCCCAGGCCGCTGGCGACCACGGAGTCGAAGCGGTCGAAGCTCCACACCTCGAACAGGCCGTGCAGCCCCGCTCGCGGATCCCACAGCGACCGGCCGAGTTCGGCGGGAGTGCGCGGGAAGCCTCCGGGCGGATGGGCGCGACCGCGCTCCAGCACCACCACCGACTTCCCGGCCCGGGCCAGCCGGTACGCGGCGACGGCACCGCCGAAGCCGGAGCCGATCACCACGACGTCGACATGCTCGCGGGGCGCGATGTGCCGCGTCATCTCAGACCGCCCTGCGCCTGAGGAAGTCGAGAACGTGCGGAAACACGTCGAGGTGCGCGTTCTTGCCGATGATGCAGTCCAAGTAGCCGTAGCCGGGGGCCACATACAGTTCGTACCGGTCGGGGTGCCGGGAGCGGGCCGTGAGTTCACGATGGCAGCGCACACACGAGTCGCCGAACACGTTGTTGTGGTCCCCGGTGAGGAACAGCACGGGCGTCTCCGCCTCCTCGGCGTTGGCGAGGTAGTCGTCCGGCAGCGAGGCATGGCGGGGCGCGGTGCTGTCGTACTTCACGGCGCGGCCGGCCCGCACGATCTTCCGGATGTGCCGGTGGTACTGCAGTCCGGTCGGGCCCAGGAGATCGGCGATGCGGTCATGGGTGACCGGGTCGAGGTTGGCGTGGCTGTACAGCGCCGGCCAGCCGCTGCCCCACATGAAACTCACCATGTGGCAGGCGGGGTTGTCGCATTCTGGGTGGGCCAGCGACACCAGCCGTGCCAGGGCCCGGCCCCGGGTGAGGGCGGGCGCCCGGTCGAACCGCGGATCGAGGTGGGAGAGCCCGATCACCCGCTCGATCAGTTCCCTGCCGTAGTCGAGCTTCCACCGCGACCAGGTCGGTACGTGCATCATCAGGCCGACGGCGTTGACCACCACGCTGGCGATGTTCCGTACGACGTCCCCGAACAGGCTCATCAGGAAGGTCATCGATCCAAGGCAGTGCGCGACGACATGGACGCGCCGGTCGCCGATGTGCCGGCGCAACTCGGCCAGCGCCGCCGGGTAGTCGTACAGCGCGACGTCGTCGAGGGTGTGCCGATGGGGTTCGGTGTTGTACGGGAACCTGTTGCTCATCCGCATGTCGAGCGTCCAGACGTCGCCGAAGCCGTTGTCCAGCAGGTAGCCGGCCATGTTCCGGTGCTCGGGCATGATGAAGAGGTCACTGGACGCGGTGAGCCCGTGCAGCAGGACCACCACGTCGTCGCAGTCGAACCGCCGGAACCGGGTGAGACACAGACCCAGGCCGTCCTCGGTCGTGAACGGGTGAGTGGTCACCGCGGCGTCCGCCACACCGGCCGGCGTGTACCTGGGAATCCTTCGCTGCATGTCCGCGCATCCTCCGACGTCCTCGATCCGTCGATCCCGTCGTTTCCGTCGATCCCCTCGATGACAAGGATGTCGTGGCGGAAGGATTTCAGGTAGCGCCGTTGTGCCGTGATCGTGTCGAGTCCGGTGATTTCGTGTGAAGAGCGAAATGCCCTGAGGCCCAGTCGAGTTGGTGCCCAGGGCGGCTCGGTTCGCTCCGGCGGGCACGGGTGCGTCCGGCACACCGCCGACCCCGGCGCATCACACACCCTTCGACCCGGCCCCGGGCGGACCGCCCGGCCACCGGAGGACCGCGGCCGCCGTCCGGGCGGCCGGGGAGTGCAGCCGGCTCCCGCCGCCTTCGCGGACCGCGCCCGGACCGGGACCGGCGGCGCTTCCGGACCGGACGTGAAGTGCGGGTCCGTATGAACGGCCGGGTGCGCGGGCGCGTGTCGCGACTTCACCGGAGCCGTGGGCTGCCGGACGGGGGACCGCCGTACGAGTGATGGGCGCGCTCCCGTCCCGGCGTGAACCCCCGGGGATACGGCCCGACACGTCGTTCCCGGCACGCGGCCAGGGCACCGACAAAAGTGGCAGGCATGTCCTCATCTGGACAGACTGAATCCGCCGGTTCGTGATCAGGAACATCCACGTTCTCCAGGAGATCGCATGGTGGAGCAGTCCTCCGAGGTCGCGTCGGCGCCGGACGCATCTGTCGTCGCCATGAGCGACACCGGCCCCGACGGAGCGGACACCGAGCGGGAGCTCGCGCAGACACTGGCCGATCTCCTGGGTGCCGAACGCGTTCCCGCCGACAGCCACTTCTTCACCGACCTCGGCGCCAACTCACTGGTCATGGCCCAGTTCTGCGCCCGAATTCGCAAGCGGCCGGACCTGCCGTCCCCGTCGATGAGGGACATCTACCGGCACCCCACGATCCACAGCCTGGCGACGGCGCTCGGGGAGGTCGTACCCGTTCCCGCCGAACCGGTCGACGCCCCGGCGCCGACCCCGCCGCCGCCCGGGAACCGGTGGAGCCATCTCCTGTGCGGAACGCTCCAGTTGCTGGTCTTCCTCGGCTACTCCCTCGTCTCCGGCTTCGCCACCGCCATGGGCTACGAGTGGATCGCCACCGGCAAGGGCCTGGCCGACGTCTATCTGCGGTCGCTGCTGTTCGGAGGCATCGCGTTCGTGGCGCTGTGCGCGTTCCCGGTCGTGGCCAAATGGGTTCTCGTCGGCCGCTGGCGACCCGGTGAGTTCCCCGTCTGGAGCCTGAGATACCTGCGCTTCTGGCTCGTCAAGGTGCTGCTCCACGCGAACCCGATGATCCTCCTCATCGGCACCCCGCTGTACGTGCTGTATCTGCGGGCCCTCGGCGCCCGGGTCGGGAAGGGGGTCACGATCCTCTCCCACTCCGTCCCGGTCTGCACCGACCTGCTGACGATCGGCGCCGGCACGGTGATCCGCAAGGACTCCTTCTTCCTGGGCTACCGCGCCTGTGCGGGACACATCCAGACCGGCCGGATCACCATCGGCGCGGATGTCTACATCGGCGAGAAGACCGTCCTGGACATCGACACGGCCATGGGCGACCGAGCCCAGCTAGGCCACTCCTCCGCCCTGCACCGCGGCCAGAGCGTCCCGGACGGCGCGCACTGGCACGGGTCCCCGGCGGAACCCACACCCACCGACTACCTCAGGGTCGCACCCGCCCGGTGCGGCACCCTCCGCCGGGCCTGGTTCGCCCTCGGCACGCTGGTACAGCTCTTCCTCCTTTACATACCGCTGCTCGTCGGCGGAATGTACATGCTGTTCACCGAGGTCCCCTCGATCGGCAAGCGACTGAACCCCGAGACCGCCGCACTGAGCCGGTCGGCACTCGTGCCCGACGCGCTGCTGCTCTCCCTGGTGCTGTTCTTCGGGTTCCTCGTCCTGGGCCTGGCGGCCCTGTGCACCCTCCCGCGCCTGGTGGGCCTGGTCATCAGACCCGACAAGGTGTATCCGCTCTACGGATTCCACTACGCGCTGCACCGGACCACGGCCCGCATGACGAACGTCAAGTTCTTCGCCTGGCTCTTCGGCGACAGCTCCTACATCGTGTACTACCTCCGCGGCATCGGCTACGACCTGTCACGGGTCGAGCAGACCGGGTCGAACTTCGGCACCGAAGTCCAGCACGAGACACCCCTGTTGGTCTCCGTCGGCAGCGGCACGATGGTGGCCGACGGCCTGTCCGTCGTCAACGCCGACTACTCCAGCACGTCCTTCCGGGCATCCAAGGTGTCGATCGGCCCGCACAACTTCCTCGGCAACAACATCGCCTACCCGGCGGGCGGCAGGACCGGTGACAACTGCCTGCTCGCGACGAAGGTGATGATCCCCCTCGACGGCGAGATCCGGGAAGGCGTGGGCCTCCTCGGCTCACCGTGCTTCGAGATCCCCCGCTCGGTGGAACGCGACGCGCGCTTCGACCACCTCAGGACGGGCGACACACTCCACCAACGGCTCGCCGCGAAGAACCGCTACAACCTCCGCTCCATGGTGCTCATGCTGCTCGTGCGCTGGCTGCACACCTTCGCGCTCACCCTGTTCGGCCTCGCCTCCGTGGACCTGTACGGAGCGCTCGGACAAGTGGTGATCGGCGGATACCTGGCCTTCACGCTCGCGTTCACCACCCTGTACTTCATCCTGGTGGAGCGCTGCCTCACCTCGTTCCGCGCGCTGCGCCCCCGGCTGTGCTCCATCTACGACCCGTACTTCTGGTGGCACGAACGGGTGTGGAAGGTACCGGACCACTACCTCAACATCTTCAACGGAACCCCCTACAAGAGCCTGGTCTGGCGGCTGTTGGGCGTGCGCATCGGCCGCCGGGTGTTCGACGACGGCTGCTATCTGACCGAGCGGACACTCTCCACCATCGGCGACGACTGCACCCTCAACGCCGGCAGCAAGCTCCAGTGCCACTCGCAGGAGGACGGCACCTTCAAGTCCGACGGCACCACGCTCGGAGCCGGCTGCACGCTGGGCATCGCCGCCCATGTGCACTACGGCGTGACCATGGGCGACGGCTCGGTGCTGGCACCCGACTCGTTCCTCATGAAGGGCGAGGAAGTCCCGCCGAACGCACAGTGGGGCGGCAATCCCGCGGTGGAGATGCCGGAGTCCGGCAGCGGGTCCACCGGCCCCGGCAGGGCAACGTCAGCAGCCGACGCCGCTTCGGCGACCTTGAGTTGAGGAAGGCCATTCGATGGGAACGCGCATGGAAGCGGACCGGGAGTTCTGGAGCCGGGTACTGACCGCCGGCGGTGTCACCACCGTGCCCCGGTGGGTCCGGGAACCTGTTCCGGGGACGGCCGAACACGAGATACCGGTGCCGGACGACGTGACGCGGACGGTGCGTGACCTGGCCGGGCGTCAGGGACTGCCCGCCGACACGCTGATGCTGGCCGCGCACATCAAGGTGCTGGCCGTGCTCTCCGGAGAGCCCGACGTGGTCACGGGGTACGCCACCGGTACGCGCGGCGAGCCGCTGCCGTGCCGGCCGGCCGTCCCCCCGGGCTCCTGGCAGGCCCTGCTGTCGGCCGCCCGGCACGCCGAGGCGGAGGTGCTGGCGCACCGGGACTTCCCGGTGGAGAAGCTGCGGCGGGAGCTGGGGCTGACCGAGCCGTCGTACGAGATCGTGTGCGGGCCCCTCGGAGCCGCCGAGCCCCCCACCGACGACGGCGTTCTGCAGGTGCGCTGGTCCGACCACGACGGGCGGCTGACCCTGCGCCTGCGCCACCGCACGGACGTACTGGACGCCACGGCCGCGGCCCGCATCGGCGGCTACCACCTCACCGCACTACGGAAGATGACGGCGGATCCGGACGCCGACCACACCCGGGGGAGCCTGCTCTCGGCCGAGGAGGAACAGGAGCAGCTGGAAGGCCTGGCCGGGCCGCACCGGACCTTGCCGGACGCGCGGGCACACGAACTGTTCGAGCAGCGGGCGCGCGCCCATCCGGAAGCCGTGGCCGCCGTACACGCCGGGCGGGAGTGGACGTACGGCGAACTCGACCGGCGCGCCAACAGGCTGGCGCGAGCCCTGCTGGCCAGGGGCCTGCGCCGGGAGGACGTCGTCGCCGTCGTCACCGAGCGCAACCTCGACTGGCCGGCCGCGGTCCTGGCGGTGTTCAAGGCGGGTGGCGTCTACCTGCCGATCGAGCCGCACTTCCCGGCCGGCCGTATCCAGGCGACGCTCGCGCGAGCGGGTTGCCGGCTGGTCCTCACCGAGTCCGGCAGCACCGACGCCCTCGACCGGGCGCTGGCCGCCCTGCCGGACGTCCAGAAGCTCCGGATCGACACGGCCTACGCCGAATCGCACGCCGACGACAGCCCCGGCGTCCGGGTCGACCCCGGCCAACTCGCCTACGTCTACTTCACCTCCGGCTCCACCGGCGAGCCGAAGGGCGCGATGTGCGAGCACGCGGGCATGCTCAACCATCTCCACGCCAAGATCGACGACCTCGCGATCGGCGAGGGGTCCGTGGTGGCGCAGACGGCCCCGCAGTGCTTCGACATCTCGCTGTGGCAGCTCATCGCCCCGCTGCTGGTCGGCGGCCGGACCCTGCTGGTCGAGCAGGACGTGATCACGGACGTCGAACGGTTCGTGGACACCCTGGAGCACGGCCGGGTCGGTGTGGCCCAGGTGGTCCCTTCCTATCTGGAGGTCGTGGTCACCTACCTGGAGCAGCGCCCGCGCCCGCTGCCCGACCTGCGGTGCGTGTCGGTGACCGGCGAGGCGCTGAAACGGGAGCTGGTCCAGCGCTGGTTCGCGGTCCAGCCGGGCATCGGGCTGCTCAACGCCTACGGGCTGACGGAGACCTCGGACGACACCAACCACGAGGTCCTGCGGGAGGTGCCCGACCGGGTGCTGCTCGGCCGGCCCGTCAACAACGTGCGCGTGTACGTCGTGGACGAACAGCTGTCGCTGGTGCCGCTGGGCGCCCCCGGGCTGATCGCCTTCTCCGGTGTCTGCGTCGGCCGGGGGTACGTCAACGACCCCGATCGCACCCGGGAGGCGTACCGGACGGACCCGTACCGGCCCGGGGAACGGCTCTACCTGGGCGGGGACTGGGGGCGCTGGCACCCGGACGGCAAGCTGGAGTTCCTCGGCCGCCGTGACAGCCAGGTCAAGATCCGCGGCTTCCGTATCGAGATCGGCGAGATCGAGAACTCCCTGCTGCGGGTCGACGGAGTACGGGACGGCGCGGTGGTCGTGGCCGAACGTCCCGGCGGCGCCAAGCGGTTGATCGCCTTCTACGCCGGTGGACAGCAGCGGCCCGAGGCACTGCGCGAGGCGCTCGGCGCGGTGCTGCCCGCCTACATGGTCCCCTCGGCCTTCCACCGGCAGGACAGCCTTCTACTGACCGCCAACGGCAAGATCGACCGGAAGGCCCTGACCGCACTCGCCGAGGAATCGGCCCCGCAGCGGGAATCCGGGGACGAACTC
The DNA here is from genome assembly GCF_044767525.1 of Streptomyces sp. NPDC101234. Taxonomy (NCBI): domain Bacteria; kingdom Bacillati; phylum Actinomycetota; class Actinomycetes; order Kitasatosporales; family Streptomycetaceae; genus Streptomyces; species Streptomyces sp. NPDC101234. Next base: position 91,639 of record NZ_JBIWOA010000009.1, read on the forward strand.
AACCCGGCCGAGCGGCGGCTCGCCGCGGCCTGGGCCGAGCTGCTCGGGGTGCCCGAGCGGCAGATCGGCCGCACCGACCACTTCTTCGACTCCGGGGGCACCTCCCTGACCGCGGTCAAGCTCAGCCTCGCGCTGGACCGCGCGGTGTCCCTGAAGGACATCACCCGGCACCCGGTCCTCGCCGACCTGGCCGCACTGCTCGACCACGGCGGCGGCAACGGCGGTGGTGGCGTCGGCGGCGCCGGTACGGCCCGGCGGCGCCCGGAGCTGCTGCTGACCCTGTCGGGCGGGAGCGGCACACCGGAGTGCGCCCTGGTGTGCTTCCCGTACGCCGGCGGCAACGCCGTCAACTACCTGCCGATGGCGACCGCGCTGGCGGACAGCGGCCTGGCGGTCCTCGCCGTGGACCCGCCCGGCCACAACCTGGCCGCACCCCCGGAACCCTTCGCATCGATCGACCAGGTGGCCGAACAGGTCGCCGCCGAGATCACGGCGCGCGGCCTCACCCGGGTCATGCTCTGGGGCCACTCCTCAGGCACCGCCCCCGCCGTCGAGACGGCCCGCAGGCTCCAGCAGCGGGGAGTCGCGGTGACACGGGTCTTCCTCGGCGCACAACTGCTCGGCACCGCCACCGAGCGGCACACCGCAGTCTCCGAACTGACGAGCCGCAGCGACGCCGAGCTGGCCGCGCGGCTGGCCGCGGACGGCGGCCACACCGAACTCGCGGAACTGAACACACGGCACGCCGGACACATAGCCGCCGCCTACCGGCACGACTGCGTCTCGGCGCACCGCTACTTCCACGAGGCCCTGACAGCCCCACCCCCGGTGAAGCTGTCCGCGCCGGTCACGGTGGTCGTCGCCGACGACGACCCGCACACCGCCGGCCACGCCCGGCACCACCGGGACTGGCTGCTCCTGGCCGACCACGTCGAACTCCACGAACTCGCCGACGGCGGCCACCACTTCCTGCGCACCCGTCCGGCCGAGGCGGCGCGGGCCGTCCTGCGCACCGTCGTACCACTCGCCTCCTCCTGAGCACCGTCGCACACCGGACGGTCGACCGAAAGGAACCCGAGATGCCGTTCTCATCCCTGGCATCACCACTCGACGTGGAGCTGCGGCCGGACAAACCGGCCCTGCTGCGCGTCGATCCACCCGACGACGCCCCACGATGGGCCACCGAACACCGTGAGGCGCTGCGCGCGCACGTCACGGAGCACGGAGCCCTGGTCGTCCGCGGCCTGGGGCTGCGGGACATCGGCCCGGCCGGTGCCGTCCTCGCCCGGCTGGCCGGTGAACTCATGCCCGAGCTGGAGGCCTTCGCCCCCCGCGAGGCCCACGGTCCCGGGCTCTACGCCTCCACACCCTGGCCGGCCAACCAGCCGATGTGCATGCACCACGAGCTGAGCTACCGGCTCGAGGTGCCCGGCCTGATGCTGTTCGCCTGCCTGACCGCACCCGGACAGGGCGGGGCCACGGCGGTCGCCGACGCCGAGGAGGTGCTGCAGGCGCTGCCCGGCGGGCTCACCGAACGGTTCGAGCGGGACGGCTGGATCCTGACCCGCACCTACAACGACGAGATCGGGGCGAGCCTGACGGAGTCGTTCGGCACCGCAGACCGCGCCCAGATCGAGCGCTATTGCCGGGCCAACGCCATCGACGTCACCTGGCAGCCCGACGGTTCGCTGCGCACCGAGCAGCGCCGCAGCGCCGTCGTCCGGCACCCGGTCACGGGCCGCCGCTGCTGGTTCAACCAGATCGCCTTCCTCAACGAGTGGACGCTCGCCCCCGAGGTGCGCGAATACCTCGTGGACGTCTACGGCGCGGACGGACTGCCGTTCAACACCCGCCACGGCGACGGCACCCCGATCGGCGAGGACATCGTCCAGCTGATCAACTCCACCTACGAGGCACACACCCGGCGCGAGCCCTGGCAGGCCGGTGACCTGCTGCTGGTGGACAACATCCGCACCGCGCACAGCAGAGAGGTGTTCACCGGAGAGCGGCAGGTGCTGGTCGGCATGGGCGAGCCGGTGCGGCCGGCCGACGACTGCCCGGCGACGGAGGCGAGCGAGCGATGACCGATGTACTGCCGTCGGCCGCCCGGTCGGCCACGCCCGGGCGGGGCTCCGCACCTTCCTTCGCGGTGATCACCGGAGAGCAGGTGCAGCGGGCCCTGAGCGGGCGCGAGAAACAGCTCAAGGAGCTGGTCGAGACCGTCTACCGGGTGCACGACGCCGGAGACTCGGTCAACCCGCCGTCGTACTTCCTGCGCTTCACCGACCGCCCCACCTCGCGGATCATCGCGCTGCCGGCCTCGCTCGGCGGGCAGGTCCAGGTGGACGGCCTGAAGTGGGTCTCCAGTTTTCCGGAGAACGTGAGCGCAGGGCTGCCGCGGGCCTCCGCGGTGCTCATCCTCAACGACCAGGAGACCGGCTACCCGTTCGCCTGCCTGGAGAGCTCGATCATCAGCGCCACCAGGACGGCCGCGTCCGCGGCACTCGCCGCCGACTGGCTCAGCCGCGGCCGGTCCCGCCCCACCCGGGTCGGGTTCTTCGGCACCGGCCTGATCGCCCGCTACATCCACACCTTCCTGGCCGGCACCGGCTGGGACTTCGACGAGATCGGCGTGCACGACCTGTCCGCCGACAGCGCCGCCGGCTACCAGGGCTACCTGCGGCAGTCCGGCACCACCGCCCGGATCACCGTCCACGACAGTGCCGAGGACCTCATCCGCGCCAGCGACCTCGTGGTCTTCGCCACCATCGCCGGCCAACCGCACGTCACCGACCCGGCGTTGTTCACCCACAACCCACTGGTCCTGCACGTGTCCCTGCGCGACCTCGCCCCCGAGGTCCTGCTGGGCTCGGCCAACTTCGTCGACGATGTCGAGCACTGCCTGAAGGCCGACACGTCGCCCCATCTGGTCGAACAGCTCACCGGCAACCGGGACTTCCTGAACGGAACCCTCGGGGACGTCATGGCCGGACGGGCCGCGCCGCCCGCCGACCGCCCGGTGATCTTCTCGCCCTTCGGGCTCGGCGTCCTGGACCTCGCCGTCGGCAAGTACGTCTACGACGAGGTGTCCCGGGCTGGAGACCTGCGTCTCATCGATGACTTCTTCCACGAACTGCGCCGGTACGGCTGAGACCGTCGTCCTCGGCCTGGCACCAGGAGGCCCGCCGTGCCCGTCATATCCGCTCCCCACGCCTTCAACGAGGGCGACCTCTTCGTCGACCTCAAGTCGATCTGCGGATACCCGCTCTATCTCAAGTGCGAGGCCTTCAACTTCGCCGGCTCCATCAAGTTGAAGGCCGCGAACGAGATGGTGGAGAGCGCCGAGCGGGACGGAATCCTGACCGCGGATTCCGTCCTCGTCGAGTCCTCGTCCGGAAACCTGGGCGTCGCGCTCAGCATGATCGCCGCGAGCAAGGGTTACCGGTTTCTGTGTGTGACGGACTCCCGGTGCAACCTGTCGACCAGACTCCTGATGGAGGCACTCGGCAGCGAGGTGCACATCGTGGCCGACCAGGACTCCAACGGCGGGTTCCTCGGCACCCGCATCGAGTACGTCCGCAACCTGTGCGCCTCCGACGACCGGTACGTCTGGCTCAGCCAGTACACCAACGCCGGCAACTGGCTGGCCCACTACCGTACGACCGCCCCCGAGATCACCCGGCGCTTCCCCGACCTGGACGTCCTGTTCGTCGGGGCCGGCACCACCGGGACCCTGATGGGGTGCGCACGCTACTTCCGCGAGTACCACCGGCCGGTACGGATCGTCGCCGTGGACGCCGTCGGCTCGGTGGCGTTCGGCGGCGAGCCGGGCCGCCGGATGATCCCCGGGCTAGGGATGAGCATGCGCCCGCCCCTGCTCGACGAGTCCTTCGTGGACGAGGTGATACGGGTGGAGGAGACGGACACCATCCGGATGTGTCACCGACTGGCCAGACACGGCTTCCTGTTCGGCGGCTCCACCGGCACGGTGGTCAGCGGCGCGACGGACTGGCTGTCCCGGCACGGCACCCGCGACATCACCGCGGTGGCCATCGCACCGGACCTCGGCGAGCGCTACCTCGACACCATCTACCAGACCAACTGGCTGCAGGACCTGTACGGCGACCAGGTGCTCGACACCGAGGAGAGCGTACGGCCGAAGCCCCTGCCCCGGGAGGCCAAGTCGGCCTCGTCACGCGCACCGGTCCGCAGACGCAGCCCCTGACCCCACGGCCACACCGCAGGAGAGCCCCTCGGAACCGCCCGCACGGCGGCACCCGAGGGGCGGGCCACCCTTACCCGAGCGGGCTTGCCAGGCGGCCCCCTTCCTCATCCGTCCCCGTCCGAACGGCTGGTGGACAGCATCGGCCCCGGCGGCGAGAATGTCCGCGATTCACAGCCATCGACAGCACATCAGAACCTCTGCCAGGTGACGGAGTCGGCGCGGGGCGCGTGTCCCCTCTCCGCGCCACCACCGGACGGTTCCAGGCGGCGACCACGGGTCGGTACTTCCGGGCACCGACGACCGACCCAGGTGGGGCCGTCCCGCCGGGCAGCGAAAAGGACTCGCCGTGCCCTCGGCGAACTACCGTTCCCTGCTGCGCACCCCGGACGCCGCGGCCTTCTTCCTGCCGGCATCGTTCGGACGCGTCGGCGTCGCGATGACCGGCCTCGGCATCGTCTGGCTCGTGCACAACCGCACCGGCACCTTCGCCACGGCCGGCCTGGTCGGCGGCGCGTTCGCGGTGTCCGAGGCGCTCGCGGCACCACAACTGGCCCGGCTCGTGGACCGGTTCGGGCAGACCCGCGTGCTGCCGCCCGCACTGCTCGGCCACGCCGTCGCGGTGGCCGTCCTGGTGTCCCTGGTCACGGTGGGCGCCTGCGACGCCCTCCTGGCAGGCTGCACCGCCGGTGCACCTACTGGCGGCGACCGGTGCGCTGACGCTCGGCACGCTGTTGCTGCTCACGGTCGGCTCGCCCCTCGGTCTCGGAGCGGCCGTCGTACTGACCGGAGCCAACGTCCCGCCCCTGCTGGCGCTCTTCTCCGTACTCACCGAGTCAGTCGTCCACCAGTCCGTCCTGACCCAGGCGTTCTCCTGGCTCGGCTCCGCGAGCGCGGCGGGCTCGGCCGTCGCCGCGGCGCTCTCCGGCTCGGCGGTCGACTCGCTCGGGTCGCGCGGCGGGTTCGCCGTCACCGCCGCGGCCGCCGCCGCGCTGACACTCCAGAGCCTCGCCGGCCTACGCCTGCTGCGCACACCGCAGCCGACCGGCGGGACACCGGTCACCCGGAGGCCGGGGCGCCGCCGGCCGCGTCGGCGGAGTGCAGCAGACGCAGGAACGCCTTCACGCCCGCGATGATCTCCTGGTTGTCGGTGAGACGGTTCACCGTGGACTCGAACTCCCTGCCCAGCGCGGCGATCCGGCGGTCCGCCCCCTCGGCCCGTTCGTAGGTGCTCATGGCCAGCGCGTCCACGGCACGGCGCAGTTCGGCGAGGGCCCGGTACTGTTCCTCCGCCTTCTCCTCCAGGACCCGTGTCCCGGCCTCGGCACGGTTCAGCCGGGCGTGCAGCTCGACGACGTCGTCCCGCGGATATGTGACGTCCTTCAGGAGGGTGCCCAGGCGCCGCCGGAGCTGGCCGAAGTACGCGCCGGCCGGCCGGAAGAAGGTGCTCAGCAGGAAGAACGCGGCGAACCAGTAACCCGTGAACTCGCCCGTCGCCCAGGTGACCGCGAGGACGACCGCCGTGGTGAGGACGTGACCCGCGACCGCCGCCCGGAGCATCGTGCGGGCGATACGCGCGGCCTCGGCATCCCGGGCGGCGGAGACCTGCATGCCCTTCTCACGGCTGACCGCGATCTCCGCGAGCACGGCGTGCGCACGGAAGTACAGGTTCCAGGGCAGCGTGAGCAGGAGCAGCAGCCACAGCAGGCTCAGCACCCCCGCCCCGACGCCGAACACCACAGCGGGCGGTGCCCCTGCCACATATGCGAAGACCAGTGCCGCGGCCGCGGCCACGACGGCTGCCACCGCTCCCAGAAATCTCCCCATGCCCCCGTCTCCTGTCCGTACGCCGGCTCAGCCCATCGTCCTCGGCCAGGGACGGGCGGGCATGAGTAGGCGTACTCAGGGAGCGTGCGTTGCGGTCCCCCGACGGTACCGGTGCGGTGCGGGATACCCGGCCGAGGGGCCTGTCGCGGCACCGGGAAGCCGATACCCTGAAAGGCAGCCATGAACCGGGGCAAACTGGGGGCGGGGCATGGATCCGCGGATGCGGTTGTCGGTGGACGGGTACGTCTGCGAGCGCGAACTCGGCCGGGGCGGGCAGGGCGTGGTCTGGCTCGCCCGGGACCGGGCGGGGCAGCAGGTCGTGGTGAAGTTCCTGCTGCCGGGCAAGGAGTACGACGAGGTCGCCCTCGCCCGGGTGCGCCGGGAGTTCGGCGCGGCGAGCCGGGTCGGAGAACTGGCCACGGCACGGGTCCTCGACGCCGACCTGGCCGGGAGACGCCCGTACATCGTCAGCGAGTTCGTCCCGGGGCCCACGATCCACCAGCACGTGGCCGCCAACGGCCCGCTGCCCGCCGGGCGGCTCCAGTCCATGGCGCTGACCGTCGCGCACGCGTTGGCACAGGTGCACCGCGTGAGTGTGGTGCACCGTGACATCAAACCGTCCAACATCCTGCTCTCCCCGGACGGACCGCGGATCATCGACTTCGGTATCGCCCGCGACGACCGGTTGCTGGAGTCGGCGCTCACCACACCGGGCAGTGTGCTCGGCTCGCCCGCCTACATGTCGCCCGAGCAGGTCCAGTCGCTCCATGTCACCGCCGCCTCCGACGTGTTCTCGCTCGGCGGCACGCTGTACTTCGCCGCCACGGGCCGACACCCCTTCGAGGGGGAGAGCGACTACGAAGTGCTCGTCGCCGTGTGCACGCGCGACGCGGATCTCACGGCGGTGCCGGAGCCGGTCCGTTCGGTCATCGCCGACTGTCTGCGCAAGGACCCGGCCGAACGTCCCACCGCCGCTCAGCTCGTCGCCCGGCTCGCGGAGACCACGGAGGGCGCGCAGACGGAGCCGGATGCACCGCAGTCGCAGCCACAGCCGCAGTCGCAAGCGCAGCCACAGCCGCAGTTGCAGCCGCAACCGTTACCGTTGGCGTCCGAACGTGGGACCGGTGGTGGCGACCCCGGTTCCGCCCCCGCCACGAGCGCCAGGCAGCTGCGGTTGTGGGGGTTCGCGGTCGGCAGCGCCGCGGTGGCGGTCCTGCTTGCCGTCGTGCTCAGCACCACCCCGGGGGGACCGGCGGCCGGTGGCGGCCCGCGGACCCATGGCTCGGCTTCCGTGTCCTCGCCCGCGACCCCCGGGAGCTCCCAACCCCTGTCGTACACCGATGACTTGACCGATTCGGGCGACTGGCTCCACAAGGACCCGGCCTTGGCGAAGATCACGCACAAGGGCGGAACCATGCTGGTGGATCCCAGGACCGAGCTGGAGGTGTGGCCGCAGGCGCCCTTCGAGCCGTCCTCGTTCGCCGTGCAACTGAGCACCCGGACGGAGTGGTACGGGGGCGAGGGCGGGGTCGGGCTGTGGTGCAACGGCTCGGGGGACTACTGGAAGGGCTCCCGCTGGGCGACCTATCTGACGACAGGTCAGGAAGCCCTGATCGTGCGCGAGTTCCGGTACAAGGGGGTCTTCCAGCACGACCGGGTCGTCGAGGTCGACCTCGCTGACCTGGGCCTACAGGTGGAGAGCCGGCAGCAGGTCGACATGTCGATGACCTGTTCCCCGGCCGGTGAGGGCCGGATCGAGGTGGAACTCGCCGTCGACGGCAACAAGGTCGCCTCGTACACCGGAGCCGCCTTCGACGCCCGGGGCTGTGGTGTGGCCGCCTTCCACTACAGCGCGACCGACCCACAGGGCACGGCCTTCCACGCGGGTTTCGAACGGTTCACCGCGTCCGAGCTGCCGACGCGCTGACAGCTCGGAGCACGCCGGTCCTCAGCTCGTGGTGACCGCGGCCGTGAAGGAAGGGACACGGCCGCCGGGGATCGCCGCGAGCAGCTCGCGGGTGTACTCGTGGCGGGGCTCGGTGAACAGGTCCTCGGGCGGGCCCGTCTCGACCACGCGCCCGGCGCGCATCACCGCCACCTGGTGCGCGATCTGGCGTACGACGGCCAGGTCATGGGAGATGAACAGATAGGCCACGCCGGTGTCGGCCTGCAACTCGGCCAACAGATCCAGGACTTGGGCCTGGACGGAGACATCGAGCGCGGAGACCGGCTCGTCGCACACCACCAGGTCGGGCGAGAGGGCGAGGGCCCGCGCGATGGCCACCCGCTGGCGCTGACCGCCCGACAGCTCGGCCGGGCGGCGCTCCAGAACGGTGGCGGACAGAGCCACTCGGTCCAGGAGTTCGCGGGCCCGGGCGAGGCGGGAGGCGCGGTCGCCGACCCTGAAGGCATGCAGCGGCTCGGTGATGACGTCGCCGATGGAGAAGCGCGGATCCAGGGAGGCGTACGGGTTCTGGTAGACCAACTGGGCCCGGCGGCGCAGCTCCCGGGCCCGGGCGCCCTTGGCGGTGGTGACGTCGGCACCGTCGAACCGGACCTGCCCGGAGGTGGCGTCGGTCAACCTGAGCACCAGGCGGGCGGTGGTGGACTTGCCCGAGCCCGACTCGCCGACCAGGGCGAGGGTCCGGCCGCGGTGGAGGGTGAGGCTGACGTCGTCCACCGCGCGCAGGGTTCGGGACTCGCCGCCGATGCGGGGCAGCCGGAACTCCTTGACCAGGTTGCGGGCTTCGACCAGGGGGGTCGCTGGGGTCGCGTCCGCGGGTGATGCGGGTGATGCGGGTGATGCGGGTGATGCGGGTGATGCGGGCGTGGAGGGCGCGGCGGGCGCCGGGGTGCGGGGCACCGCCGTGCTCGTACCGGGTGCGGCGGCCAGCAGGCGCCGGGTGTACTCGTGCCGCGGGTCGGCCAGCACGGTCCGGGTCTCGCCCGCCTCCACGACCCTGCCCTGCGCCATGACCACCAGGCGCCGGGACCGGTCGGCGGCCACCCCGAGGTCATGGGTGACCAGCAGGATCGCGGTGCCCGACTCCTCGGCGAGGTGCTGGAGATGGTCGAGGATGACGCGCTGCACGGTGACGTCGAGCGCGCTGGTCGGTTCGTCGGCGATGATCAGCTCGGGTCCGGCGGCGATGGCGACGGCGATCAGCACCCGCTGCCGCATGCCGCCGGAGAGTTCGTGCGGATACTGCCGGGCCCGGACCGCCGCGTCGGGCAGCCCGGCCCGGTTCAGCACCTCGACCGCCTCGGCCGCCGCCGAACGCCGGGTCGCCAGCCCATGGATGCGCAGCACCTCGGCGACCTGTTCGCCGATCCGCTTGACCGGGTTGAGCGAGACCGTCGGATCCTGGGGGACCAGCCCGATCCGCGCGCCGCGCACGGTCCGCAGCTCGGCCTCCGACAGGCTGGTCAGATCGTGCCGGCCGAAGCGGACCGTGCCCGCGTCGATGGTGCCGTTCGCGGCCAGCAGCCGGGTGACGGCGTGCGCGGTGGTGCTCTTGCCGGATCCGGACTCGCCGACCACGGCGGTCACCTGCCCCGGCCATACGTCCAGATCCACGCCCCGCACAGCCGGTACGGAGCCGGCCCGGGTGCGGTACGACACGGACAGACCGCGGATTTCCAGCAGTGGTGTGGTCATGTCCTCACCGTTCTCGTGTGCGTCGCTCATCGCTGCCGGGACCATTCGCCGTCCAGCGCCCGCGCGATCCGGTTGGTGGCCAGTACGGTCGAGGCGATCGCCAGACCGGGCAGCGCGGTCAGCCACCAGGCGTTCGCCAGGTAGTTGCGGCCGTCGGAGATCAACGTGCCCCACTCCGGGGCGGGCGGCGGCGCTCCGTAGCCGAGGAAGCTCAGCGCCGACACCGCCAGGATCGAGGAACCGAAGTCCAGGGTGGCCAGGACGACGACCGGGCCGGCGGCGTTGGGCAGGACATGCCGGCCCAGCACCGAGTACCAGCGGGCCCCGCAGGAGCGGGACGCCTCCACGAACACCGCCTGCCGCACCCGCAGCACCTCGGCGCGCGCCACCCGGGCGAAGGAGGCGACGCTGGCGATGCCGACCGCGACCGCCACCTTCACCGTCCCGTACCCGAGCGCGGTGACCAGGGCCAGCGACAGGAACAGCGCGGGGATGGACAGCAGGACGTCGACGAAGCGCATCAGCACGTCGTCCACCCAGCGGCCCACGAACCCGGCGACCACACCGAGCAGTCCGCCCACCACGAACGCCACCAGAACCGCGATCAGCGTGGCCTTCAGGGACAGTTGGGCGCCGTGGACGACCCGGGAGAACACGTCACGGCCCAGTTCGTCGGTGCCGAACCAGTGACCCCCGCTCGGGCCGCGGAAGTTCTGGGACGGCACACCCTTCAACGGGTCCCGGGAGGTGAACAGGTCCGGCCGGAACGACGCCAGCACCACCAGCACCACGACCGCGACCGACAGCAGCAGCCCGGGGCGGCGCACCAGGAACCGCAGCGCCCTTCGTATGTCGGCACGGCGGCCCGGTCCGGATGCGGGTCCCGCCAGCGGCGTCCGGGCGAGGCCGAGGGCGGCCTCCGCCGCGTCGGCCACGTCAGCCGTCCCGTCTGCGTTGTCTGCGTTGTTTGTTTCGTCTGTGTCGTCTGTGCCGTCGACAAGGCTCTGGCTCATGCGAAGCTCGCCCTCCGGTCCGAGGCCACCACGATGCGCGGATCCAGCAGCGGATAGACGAGGTCGACGATCAGGTTCGTCGCCACGAAGATCAGCGCACCGAACACCACCACCCCCTGGACCAGCGGGATGTCCTGAGCGGTGACCGCCGCCGCGGTCACCCGGCCGAGGCCGTCGCGGGAGAACACCGTCTCCACGACCACCGAACCGGCGATGAGCTGCCCGACCAGCAGACCGACGACGGTCAGCGCGGGCAGCGACGCGTTGCGCAGCGCGTGCCGCAGATGCACCCGCCGGCGACCGGCGCCCTTGGCCCGCACGGTCTCCACATAGGCCTGGTCCAGTGCCGTGAGCAGGCTCTTGGCCAGCACCTGGGCCACCAGTGCGCCGGTCGGGACGGCCAGGGTCAGCGCCGGCAGCACCAGGCCCCGCAGCCCGTCGTTGCCGAACGCCGGGAACCAGCGCAGCCGGAAGGAGAACGTCTCGACGAGCAGCAGCCCCACCCAGAACGTGGGGACCGACACCCCCAGCGGGGGCAGCGACAGCAGCAACTGCCGCAGCCACCGCCGTGAAGTGTACGTCGCCACCATGGCGAGACCGCCCCCGAGCACCACCGCGAGCAGCAGCGCGGCCCCCGTCAGCTGGAGCGTCTGCGGCAGCGCGTCGCCGATGACGGAGGTGACCGGGCGGCCACTGGAGACCGCGTCGCCGAAGTCCCCGCGCACCGCCCGTCCGAGATACTCGGCGTACTGCGCCGGCACCGGCTTGTCGAAGCCGTACTCGTGACGCAGCGCGGCGAGTTGGGCCGGGTCGACCTGCCCCGAGTCCATTCCGGCGCCGGCCATCGCGGTGACCGGGTCACCGGGCAGGAAGTCCAGCACCAGGAACGACACCGTGTAGGCCGCCCACAGCACCCCGACCGCCTGCGCCAGGCGCTTGATCACATAGCGGCGCATGCGCTAGCCGATCCAGGTGTCGTGCAGCTGGACGCGGCTGCCCGAGTCGAACGCGAGGTCGTGCACCTTCTTCGATACGCCGAGCTGGGTCTGCAGCTCCACGACCGGCACGTAGTACGCGTTCCGCACGAGCAGTCGCTGCGCCTCGGCCACCAGTTTCCCGCGCTTCGCGGTGTCGGTGGCCGCGGCCTGCCCGGACAGCGCCGTGTCCAGCGAACTGGCCGGCAGGTGGTAGAAGTTGCCCAGCCGGGTGGAGAACGAGCTGCGCAGGATGTCCGGGTCGGAGCGGGTCACGTTCCCCCACACCACGTCGAAGTCACCGGACTGGAGCGTCGTCGCGAACTGGGTCACCTGGAGCTGCTTGAGCACCACGTCGATCCCGACGGCCTTCAGTTGCTGCTGGACCAGTTCCAGGGCGGGCTGGTTGGTGGCCGAGTTGGGGAACCAGGTGATGGTCAGGCTCAGCCTCTTGCCGTCCTTGGTGCGGATGCCGTCACCGCCCGTCTGCCAACCGGCTTGTTCCAGCAGGGACTTCGCCTTGGCCGTGTCGGTGGACAGGTCCGAGGAGAGGTCGGTGTAGTCCGGAGTGGTGTGTGCCAGCACGCTGGTGGCCGGCCGGGTGCCGGTCGGGAAGACGGTGTCGGCGATCTGGCTGCGGTCGACGGCGACCTGGATCGCCTGCCGCACCCTGGCGTCCTTCAGCAGGGGCCGTGCGTTGTTGAGACCCAGGCCGAACACCACACCGGGGTTGGCCCGACGCTGGAGAGCGACCTGACCACCCTTGAGTGCGGCCTCGTTGGCCTTGCCGACGCTGCTGATCGCGTCGACCTGTCCGGACTGGAGGCTGCCGGCCCGCACGCCCGCCTCCGGCACCACCTTGAACACCAGCTTGTCCAGGTAGGCCTCGCCCTTCTTGGACCACAGCGCGGATCCCCAGGCGTACCCGGTCCGCCTGGCGAGGGTGATCGACTGGTTCTGCACATACTGCTTCAGCACGAACGGCCCGGACCCGACGATCCCGTCACTGCACTTCTGCTGCGGGGTCTTCCGCACGCTCGCGGACGACTCGATGCCCAGCGTGTGGGTCGAAGTCGCTTGCAGGAACTGGGCGTTGGGCTGCTTGAAGGTCACCTTGACGGTGAGCGGGTCGATCACGGTGGTGCTCTGGACGCCGCTGAGGTAGCCCTCGGCAAGGGTGCCGAGGGCGCCGAGCTTCGGTACCGCGTCGAAGTTGTCCTTCACCACCTGCGCGGTCAGCTCGGACCCGTCGCTGAAGGTGACGCCCGAGCGGAGGTGGAACGTGAACCGGGTGGCGTCGGAGTTGATGTCCCAGCTCTTGGCCAGCCACGGCACGATCTTGCCGGTCGCGGGGTCCTGGTCGGTGAGGGAGTCCACGATCTGGCGGACCGAGTAGATGGTGTCGTTGCTGCCGACCTGCTGCGGATCCACGCAGCCGGCGTCGGAGCCCACCGCGAAGGTCAGCGTGCCGCCGGACTTCGGCCGGCCGCTGCCGCTGCCGGAACCGCCGTCGCCCGACCCGCAGGCGGTCAGCAGAACACTGGTGGTCAACAGGGCGGCCAGCGGCGCCCGACGGGATGGTCTGAGAATCGGAAGTGCAGTCACGGGAGGGCTTTCTCCTACTCGTGTCACCAGGCACCGGGTGCCGGGCGTCGGGGGAGCGCGGCACGGCCGTGCACGGCCGTGCATGGGCGTGCATGGGCGTGCGGGCCCAGGGGCCTTCGAGGGGGTGGGTGGTGCCTTATGCGGTCGGTCGACGAAGGCCGGTCGGCAGGGAAGGCCGAACCGGGTCGGCCGACACGGTGGCCGGTCGGTCCGTCGTCGTCAGCCGACGGCAGGCGGGCTCGTCAGCGACAGGTGATCGCGCGACAGAGACAGCTCGTCGAGCGCTTGAGATCGATGTGGCGTCGGCGGGAGAGCCGGGAGAACGGCATGGCGCCGGCGAAGGAGGCAGCCACGTCACCGCTGTGCCGCATACCGGTCCCTCCCCGTCTCCGGCCCCGCCACCGGGGCCACGCGCTTGCGGGGATCATCGGTGATCCCGCCGGGCTTTCACCTGGAGCACCCCACCGCGCGGGAGGGTTGCCGGTCAGCGAGCCAGGGCTTGACGCTGACACTCAATGCCGGTCGCGATGGTACGGAGCGGTTTTGTCGTACGTCAATGCCAGCCCCCGCAGGCCCAGTTCGACGAACCGGACGCTCGACCCCTTCCGAGTGGGCCGCCACGCCGGCCGGTTCGACCTGACCTGTCGCTGATCCCCGTCTCGTCGCGGGCAGCTACCCGTCGCCCGCCCCGGCCCTTCGGCGGGATTCGGAAGGAAACATATGACGGTGGATGGTTTATCAACGCCGCCACCCTGCTGGAGTCGCTGCGCGTCGACGCCGGCGTACTGGGACCCTCCGGCATCCGGCCGTGACCCGCTGACGGCGATGTGGGCGACAGCACGCCGATCGCCCACCCGTCCGCCGCCCGCATCCCACCGTCGGACTTCGCCGCCCCGCCACCGGTGGCGGGGCACGGACACGCGCGCATAGTCTCGCGGCCATGGCAGAGATGTTTGCGGACGTCCGGCTGTTCGGCCCGCCGGTGACCGACGGCGAGTACATCGCGTTGAGCGAGCGCGAGATCGTGCATCTGCACGAGTACACGCGGATCTACGCCGTGCCAGGCCTCTATGAACATGTCGTCCAGGAACGGCTGCAGTGCAGATCACCGCAGGTCGCGGCGGAGGGCCTGCTGCGCGCGGTCGCCCGCCTCGGCCTGGAGCCGGGCCCGCTGACGGTCCTCGACATCGGCGCCGGCACGGGCCTGGTCGGTGAACTCGTACGTCGTGGTGGCGTCGGCCGGGTCGTCGGGGTCGACCCGCTGCCGGCGGCACGCCGGGCGAGTCTGCGCGACCGGCCAGGTGTCTACGCCGACTACGTGGTCGGTGACTTCCTGCTCGGCGACGCACTCGGTGAGTCCCTGCGCCCTTACGCGTTCGGGGGACTGGTGTCGGCCGGCGCGTTCGGAGGTACGCACGCCACACCGCAGGAGCTCGAGAACGCCCTCGAGGTCCTGTCGCCCGGCGCGCCCGTGGCCTTCACGATCGACGAGCGGTGGATGGACGCATCGGATCCGGACGGGTTCGGAGCCGCCGTCGAGCGGCTGGTGGCCGGCGGAGGGCTCACTGTGCTGGAGCGAACGCGGTTCCAGCACAGGGTGACGACGACCGGCGAGCCGATCTTCTATCAGCTCGTCGTGGGCCGGACCGGGTGATGCGTGGCAGGGAGCGGTTCGGCGAGACGCCGACCGCGGTGCGCCGCTTCCTTGAGGAGTACGTCCACGGCAACCCGGTGACGGCCGGTTATCTGGCCGTCCTGCTGGCCACCCACGCCTGGCTCGTGACGGCCTCGGCCCCCACGCGCCGCCGCCTGCTGGAGACGGTGAGCACCAACGTCGACAATCTTCCCCGGCATCCGTTCCTCGCCCTGGCGGGCAGCGCGCTCTTCTTCGACGGGACACTGACCCAAGTGAAGTCCCTTTACTTCGTGGGGACTTTGATCACGTTGGGGGCCGGCACAGCTGTCTGTCTGGCCCTCCTGGAACGCCGCTACGGCGCGTTACGGGCGTTCGGCGTCTTTGCCGTCGGCCATGTGCTGGCAACCGCGCTGACCGCCGTCTTCATCGTGGCCGCCGTGGTCCGCGGCTGGTATCCGGCCGGCGTCCGGGACGCCCTGGACTACGGCATCAGCTACGGCGCCGAGGCGGCCCTGGCGGCCGGAGTCGTGGTGTTCCTCACGTCGGTGCGGCGGATCGCGGCGATCACTGCGGTGGTGGCATGGCCCGTCATCGGCGCCGACTTCAGCCGTGGTCTGCCGGACTTCACCACGATCGGCCACCTTCTGGCCGCGGCCATCGGCTTCGCTCTCGCAACAACCCTGCGCCACAGGCTCCCCACGCCCGCGGGGATGGTCCCTCCGCCCGGCCCGTCGCTGTGACGGCCTGGGAGGACACCGGCCGGGGTGCGTGACGTCCCTGCGAATGCCGGGTGCGCGGAAGCCGACGCCCGGCCGGCGTGTGCCCGCGAACGCCGACGAGGGGCCGGGCTGCCTCCTCGGGAGGCCTCCGGCCGTTCACGTCGGCCGCACGCCGGACGGGCGCCGACCGGGGGTCAGCGGAAGTCGACGTCGGCGACGCTGACGAAGAACTCGCCGACGAAGTCGTGCCCGGCGTCGCCGCCGCCCCAGATGTTGACGATCGCGTGCCGTCCCCGGCGGTTCACCAGCGCCTCGGTGGTGTACTGCAGTTCCTGGTCGCCGTGAGTGCCACCGCCGTGGTGCTCGACCATGAAGGGAGTCGGCTCCAGTACGTCCCAGGAGATGCGCTGAGCGGGGTCCCAGCCCTCTTTGGTGATGAACCACTGGTGCGTCCACTTCGGGCCCATGTGGTTCTGCCGGTAGTTGTACGTGAAGGTGTGCCGGCCGTCGACGGCTTGCAGCGTGCTGATCGGCCAGTCACCGTGGCCGTCGCCGCCCGCCAGGTCCAGGCCCTTGAAAGCCGGGTTCGCCGCCGAGGCCACATCGGCGTCCTGGAAGAACTTCCGGTACTCCAGGTAGCCGCGTTCCTCGTTCCACGGCGGATCGGCGACCGTGCCGGGAGGCACCACCTCCTGCCAGGTGGTGGACGTGTTCAGCCGGCGTGCTTCCTGGCAGATCCGCGCGTCGTCCTGGTCGCGGATCGCCCGGATGGCCCGGCTGACCGGGAACTCCAGGCTCCCGTGCCGCTCCCGGCCGCCCTCTGCACTCTCCGCGGCACGTCGGGGGATGAACTGCTTGTAGGGCTGGGAGGTGGACGTGTCGACGGTGACCTCGTTCGTGAACGGTCCCCAGGGGCCGTCGGCGTGCCGGGCCCGGATCTTCACCCGGTACTGGCCGGCCGGAGTCTCCCCGAGGCACACCCAGTGCCGGTTCGCCGCCTGCCAGTGCGGGTACCACGTCGCCCAGTACACGTCCACCGTCTGCGCGGGCCGCCCGTCCAGCCAGACCTCGTAGTGGTGCGGGTAGGCCGGCTGGCCGTTGTTCCAGTCGGGCGGCTGCGTCTCGCCCTGGTCGGGGGCGTTCTGGCCGATCTGCCAGGTGAGGGAAATACCCTCGAGCTTGGTGTCACCGTCGTCGCGGTAGGTCGCGTCCGCACGCAGGTCTTCCGGGTAGGGCTGCATCCGCGTACTCCTCCAGTCGCACAGAACGAGTGATCTCGCGACCCGCGTCGCAAGACGCCACGAAACCACTCAAATGTCACTACTCACTGTATTTGCGCATATGCATTCTGCAAGTGACGGGGTTGGTGCCGCGGTGCCACCACCGTCACCGCGGCCAGGCTCGACGGGCTCCTCCGGCGGGCAACGGCCCGTCACGCGGCGGCCGTCCGCAGCGAGGTCAGGCGTGCCAGCTCCTCCTTCGAGAGCCGCAGCGCGTCGGCCGCCATGTTCTGCGCGAGGTGGCCCGGATCGCCGGTCCCCGGAATCGCCAGCACATGCGGTCCCTGCTGCAAGGTCCAGGCCAGCCGGACCTGCGCGGGGGACGCACCGTGCGCACGGGCGACCGCGCACACCTCCTCGCTGTCACCGGCGGCCGGACCCGCCTCGCGGCCGGCACCGGCGATCGCGAAGAAGGGAACGAAGGCGAGGCCGAGTTCACCACAGAGCCGCAGAAGTGCCCGGTCCTCGCCCGCCGCACCGATCCCGTACGGGTTCTGCACGCAGACGACCGGGGCGATGGCCCGGGCCTCGGCCAGTTGCCGGCACGTGACGTTGGAGACGCCGAGGTGACGGATCAGCCCGGCGTCACGCAGCTCGGCCAACGCTCCGAAGTGCTCGCTGATCGATCCGGTCCGTCGGCTCGGCGGTACCCGCAGATTCACCACATCCAGGTGATCGCGGCCGAGTTGGCGCAGGTTCTCCTCGACCTGGCCGCGCAGCTGCTCCGGAGCGGCCCACCACCACGCGCCCGAGGGATCGCGGCCCGGCCAGACCTTGGTGGCGATGACCAGGTCCTCCGGGTACGGCGCCAGTGCCCGGTTGACCAGTTCGTTGGCGGAGCGCGTCGCGGAGAAGTAGAACGCGGCGGTGTCGATGTGATTCACGCCGAGTTCGACCGCCCGCCGGAGCACGCCGATCGACTGCTCGCGGTCGCGCGGCACACCGCGGTCGAAGGGTGCGGTGCCCGTCAGGCACATCGCGCCGAACCCGACACGGTTGACGGTCAGGTCGTCGAGTCGCCAAGTTCCGGCGGCTGCTGTGGTGTTCGTCTGTGAGCTCATGACATGGCTCTCCTCTTGCGGGTCGGGAAACGAGGAACCGACGGGTGGGCGCGGCGGGTTCGGGCCGCCCGGTGGGGCGAGCGCCGCAAACCGGGCCCGCCGGTACCGGGGCGGGACCCCGGGCATGAAAAAAGCCTCCCCGGCGGATCGGAATCCGCGCCGAGAAGGCTCTGCTGCTGGGCAACATTCTAGCAGGGAGGGGTACTTGAAGCGTCAGCCACCAGGTCATCGGACACGGGGGCCACGGGACAGGTGCCCGGGGCCCCGCTCGACTCCGCCCCGACCGGAACGGTGAGGTCAGCGGACGGCCGCTCGCAGCGCCGCCTCGATTGCGGCTATCTGTTCCTCGCCGACGATTCGGGCACCCCGCGCCCGACCGTGCTCTTCCACGGCGGATACGACTCCACCCTCGAGGAGGACTACTTCGCGCCGGCCGCGGGTGCGCTGCGGCGTGGCTACAACGTCATCGCGTTCGACGGCCCCGGCCAGGGCAGCACCGTCCGCGGGCAGGGCCTGCACTTCCGCCCGGACTGGGAGGCCGTGGTCACCCCCGTGGTCGATTTCGCGCTCACCGTGCCCGCGGTGGACGCCGAGCGACTCGTGCTGATCGGTATGAGCCTCGGCGGCTACCTCGCCGCGCGGGCGGCCGCCTTCGAGCACCGCCTCGTCGCGTGCGTGCTGTACGACGGCGTCTACGACTTCCACGAGGCCGTGGCCGCAACCGCCGACCGGGCCGCTTCGACGCCCGGCGGTATGGAGACGCTGATGGCGCAGAACACCATGGTGCGATGGGTGGTGCGCAACGGCCGGTGGACCCTCGGCGCGTCCGGCATCGACGAGTTGGTCAGGGCGGCCGAGGCGTACACCATGGAGGGTGTCGCGGACCGCATCACCTGCCCGACGCTGGTGCTCGAAGCCGAGAACGACCAGTTCTCCAAGGGGCAGCCGCAGCGTCTCCTGGCTGAGCTGACCTGCGAGAAGGAGCTGATCTCCGTCCGGGAGGACGAGCCCGCCGGCTAGGGCCGTCCTGCTGCACGGTGCCGCCGGACACCCCGTCCGGCGGCACCGTAATGTGCGCGGCCAGAAGTGTCACATTAGATCTTGCAGGCTCAATTTTTATTGTTGCGAAGTTCCGTCTTGTTCTTGCGCGCTCATATCGCCGATATTACGGTCCCCTTGCGTCATCAGCACCCCCTGGCTCCCCCACCTCTCTGGCGGTGTCGACGGAGCAATTCCGGCATTTCATGACGTAAGGAGTGGTAAGTGCTCCATTCCATCCGAGATCTGAGACGTGTCCTCGTCTGGGCGGTCAGCACCGCGATGGTGGCCACGGTCGGCGTCTTCGTCCTGGCCGTCCAACCGGCGTGGGCGGCGGCCGCCGCCACCGGCGGCAGCGGCGCGAGCCTGCCGTACGTCGAGGTGCAGGCGGAGAGCTCCGCCACCAACGGCACGATCATCGGACCGAGTTACACCCAGGGCCAGCTGGCCGACGAGGCGTCGTACCGCAAGGCGACGACGCTTCAGGGCACCGGCGAGTACGTCACGTTCACCACGCCGGTGGCGACCAACTCGATCAACTTCCGGTACAGCATCCCCGACACCTCGGGCGGCTCGGTCTACACCGCCGCGCTGTCCCTGTACGTCAACGGCGTCAAGCAGCCCGACTTCACCCTGACCAACGCCTACAGCTGGTACTACGGCAGCTACCCCTTCACCAACACCCCGGGCAGCAACCCGCACCACTTCTTCGACGAGGCCCACCGTCTGTTCTCCACCACCTATCCGGCGGGCACGACCTTCAAGCTGCAGATCGACTCGGGGGACACCGCCTCCTCGTACACGATCGACTTCGCCGACTTCGAGCAGGTCGGCGCCGCGCTGACCGCGCCCTCCGGGTCGGTGACGGTGACCAGCAAGGGCGCCGACCCGACCGGTGCGACCGATGCGACCAGCGCGTTCAACGCCGCGATCAGCGCGGCCGGCCCCGGCGGCACCGTGTGGATCCCGCCGGGCACCTACAACATCCCCGGCCACATCAGCGTCAACGGCGTCACGATCGCCGGCGCCGGCATGTGGTACTCGACCGTCACCGGCGCCGCACCCGGCTTCTACGGCAACTCCGCACCCTCGCCGAGCACCGGCGTGCACCTGCGGAACTTCGCGGTCTTCGGCGATGTGCAGGAGCGCGACGACAGCGCCCAGGTCAACGGCATCGGCGGCGCGATGAGCAACTCGACGGTCTCCAACCTGTGGATCGACCACATGAAGGTCGGCGCCTGGATGGACGGGCCGATGGACGGGCTGACGTTCAGCGGCATGCGCATCCGGGACACCACCGCGGACGGCATCAACTTCCACGGCGGTGTCACCAACTCCAAGGTGACCGACAGCGACATCCGCAACACCGGCGACGACGGGATCGCCACCTGGGCGGACTCCGCCATCGGAGCCGACGCCCACGACACGATCTCCGACAACACCGTGTCCCTGCAGATCCTCGCCAACGGCATAGCGATCTACGGCGGCCACGACAACACCGTCAGCGGCAACCGGGTGGTGGACAGCGGCATCACCCAGGGCGGCGGCATCCACGTCGGTCAGCGTTTCTCGTCGACGCCGGTCGGCACCACCACCATCTCCGACAACACCATGGTCCGGGACGGCAGCCTCGACCCGAACTGGCAGTTCGGCGTGGGCGCGTTGTGGTTCGACGGCAGCCAGGGCGCGATCACCGGTCCCATCGACGTGACCAACGCGCTGATCCAGCAGAGTCCCTACGAAGCCGTCCAGTGGGTCGAGGGCACCATCAGCGGCGTCAACCTCGACAACGTGACCATCGCCGGCACCGGAACCTTCGCCCTGCAGGAACAGACCGGCGGCGCGGCCAAGTTCACCAACGTCACGGCCACCGGCGTCGGTTACTCCTCACCGGTGTACAGCTGCTCGGTCGGGAGCTTCACGGTGACCGACGGCGGCGGCAACTCCGGCATCAGCGGCACACCGTACTGCGGAGGCTGGCCGGCCCCGGTCTACCCGCCCTACCCGTCCGAAGGCGTGTCGGCCACCCCCGGCGCGCTCAACTTCGGTTCGGTCCCGACCGGTTCGACCAGCGACGCACAGACCGTGACCGTCTCCAACCCGACCAACACCACCGCCTCCGTCTCGTCCGTCTCCACCAGCGGCGACTACTCCCAGATCAATACCTGCGGCTCGTCGATCGCGGCGAACGGATCGTGCACCGTCAGCGTGAAGTTCGCGCCGACGGCGACCGGCAGCCGTAGCGGCGCGCTGACCGTCAACGCGGGCGGGATCATCAACACGGTCAGCCTCTCCGGCACCGGCACCGCGCCGGGCCCGGTGCTGAACACCGACCCGGCGAGCCTGTCCTTCGCCGCCACGGTGGTCGGCTCCTCGGCCACCGCGCAGACGGTGAAGGTGACGAACTCCGGCACCACCTCGGCGACCGTCTCGGGCGTCTCTGCGACCGGTGACTTCAGCCAGACCAACAACTGCGCCACCCTCGCGGTCGGTGCGTCCTGCACGGTGACCGTCGGGTTCAAGCCCACCACCGGCGGCTCCCGCACCGGCAACCTGACCGTCACCAGCAACGCCAACAACAGCCCGACCGTCGTCACCCTGGCCGGCAGCGGCATCGACAGCACCACCAATATCGCCGCCGGTCGGCCGGCGTCGGCGAGTTCGAGCAACAGCCCGTACGTCGCCTCGAACCTCACCGACCCGGACGCCTCGACGTACTGGGAGAGCACGAACGGTTCGTTCCCGCAGTGGGCCCAGGTCGACCTCGGCCAGAACTACAGCGTCGGCAAGGTCGTGCTCGAGCTCCCGCCGGCGACGGCCTGGTCGGCCCGCACCCAGACGCTGTCGGTGCAGGGATCCACGGACGGCTCCAGCTTCTCCACGATCAAGGCGTCGGCCGGGTACACATTCGACCCGAACGCCAACGGCAACACGGTGACCATCACGTTCAGTGCCGCCACGGCGCGCTACGTGCGGGTGAACATCACCGCCAACACCGGGTGGAATGCCGCCCAGTTGTCGGACTTCGAGGTGTTCCCCAGCGACGGCGGCTCCTCGCCGGCGACCTTGTCGGCCAGCCCGACGTCGCTGTCGTATCCCACCCAGGCGCTCAACACCGCCAGCAGTGCGCAGACGGTCACGGTGACCAACACCGGTACCGCGGCCGCGACCGTCTCCGGTATCTCCGTCACCGGTGACTTCTCGCAGACCAACACCTGCGGGACGTCGATCGCGGCAGGGGCCTCCTGCACGGTCGCCGTCACCTTCACACCCACCGCCTCCGGCACCCGCACCGGCGATCTCAGCATCGCCAGCAACGCGTCGAACGGCACGACCACGGTCGCGCTGAACGGCACCGGGGCCGGCACGGTGAGCAGGAACCTGGCGGCCGGCGCGGCCACCACCGAGTCCAGCCACACCGACGTGTACCCGTCGTCGAACGTGACGGACGGGAACCAGGGCACCTACTGGGAGAGCGCCAACAACGCCTTCCCGCAGTGGGTCCAGGTCGACCTCGGTTCCGCGCAGAGCGCCGGCCGCGTCGTCCTCCAGCTCCGCGCGACCTGGGGCGCCCGCAACCAGACGCTGTCCCTGTCGGGCAGCACCGACGGCTCCTCCTTCACCACCATCAAGTCGTCGGCCACCTACACCTTCGACCCCACCACCAACAACACGGTCACCATCGCGTTCACCGCGACCACCCAGCGATACCTCCGGGTGAACATCACGGCGAACGACGGCTGGCCGGCCGGGCAGGTCTCGGAGTTCCAGGTCTGGAACACCTGATCCGAACTCACGGTGCCGCCGGGCGCGTTCGCGCTCGGCGGCACCGACCGCCGAAGAGGAGTCCAGAGGAATCCAGATGGGTGTCACACGAAGAGTCTTCCCACGGGCCGCGATCGCGGCCACCGCGGCCGGAACCGCGGGAGTCACCGAGACCGTACTCGCCCGGACCGCGTCGGCGGCCGGTTCGCCGGGCGAACGGCCGTCCCGCCACCCTGTTCTCCTCCTACGACCAGCAGACGGTGAACACCCACTTCCTGTGGCTGCAGCAGAACGGCATCGACACCGTCGCCCTGCAGCGCTTCAACCCCACCGGCGGCGAGGCCTCCACCCGCGACGCCATGGCGGCCAGGGTGCGCGGCGCCGCCGAGTCGTACGGGCGGAAGTTCTACATCATGTACGACGTCAGCGACTGGACGAACATACAGTCCGAGATCAAGACGGACTGGACGACCAAGATGCCCGCACACACCGCGTCCGCGGCGTACGCGAGGCAGAACGGCAAGCCGGTCGTCTGCCAACAACGCCTTCCCCCAGTGGGCGCAGGTCGATCTGGGCGCCGCCACCGGTGTCAGGCGGATCGTCCTCGACCTTCCCCCGGCGACGGCCTGGGCCACCCGTACCCAGACCATCTCCGTCGAGGGCAGCACCGACGGTGGCACCTTCGCCCAGCTTCTCGCCTCGCCGGGCTACACCTTCGACCTGGCGACCGGCGACACCGCGGCCCTCACGCTCCCCGCGACCGTCGCCACCCGCTATGTACGACTCACCTCCACCGCCGACAACGGCTGGCCGGCCGGACAGGTCTCGGAGTTCCGGGTCTTCGGGGCGTGATGCCCGGCGTGACTCAGAAGTCGTCCGCTCCGTTGCGGAGTTCGGGGGTCCAGTAGCCGGTGAGGGCCTTCGCCGGGTCGACGGCGACGCCGCCGCTGCCCGGCGCGGTGACGGTGATGACCGTGGAGTCACCCTCCAGCACGACGGAGAACGCCGACACGGGTTCGTTGTCCTCGTCGACCCCGCCGTCCGACAGCTTCACCAGGGCATAGGCGGGCGCTCCCGCCGTGAGGACGACCGGCGCGGCCGGCTTGCTCTTGGCGACGGAGGGGACGTCCTGCTTGTGGCTCTCCAGGAACTGGATGTGCGGCGCACCGGCCAGCCGACAGGAGTGTCCGGAGGTGTTCTTCGCCGTGAGGACGATATGGGTGTAGGGAGGGCCGTCCTGCCGGGCGGCGGTGACGGTGACGTCCCCCGCGGTGCAGATGCGGGTGGTGGCGGACGCCTGCCCGCCGGTCGAGCCCGCGGAGCCGCCGCCGGCGGTGCGGTCCGCAGAGCTCGTCGACGCCGTCGAGTGCGTCGCGCCGGTCGAGTCCGTCGCGCCGGACGCGTCGGCCTGCCCGCCGTCCGAGGTCTTCCCGGTTGCCGAAGAGGTGGCCGCGGGAGCCGACTTGGCGGGCGCGTCGCTCTGACAGGCGGTGAGGGACAGGGCAACGGCCGTGCCCGCGGTGGCGAGCAGCAGGGAGCGGTGACGCAGAAGGTTCATGGAGAGTTTCCCGTGAGTGGTGCGGGGCCGCGGCGGGTGCCGTCGGCCGAGGTCGTTCCGGTGGAGTGGTGCGGTTGGTCAGTTGTCCGTGCCCGGCCGGCAGTCGGACGGCAGGGTGTACACGAACTCGCGTGAGGTTTCCCCGTTTCTCGCTTGTCGCTTGTCGCTCGTGCGTCGGTCGCGTGTCTTCGGTGGGTGTTCGGCGGCGGGTGGTCGGTGCCCGTCCCCAGTCCGCACAGGGTCCGTGGTCCGGCGGCACCGTCCGTCGAGGACCGGCCGTCCGGACTCCGTCCGTCTGGGAGGAGGCGTTCCGCGCCTGTTCTCAGTCGATCACCAACGGCCGTCGCGTCCCAGGCGGTTCCACCTGCAGAACTACCGTCCGTCATACTTCTGCCGGGGGCTCGCGTCCGGACGAGCCGGATGATCGGGGGACGTCGACGTGCGCGGTGGCACGCCTTCCACGGAGGACTTCGGGCAGCGGCTGCGCTTCCTGCGGACTCGCGCCGGACTGAGCCAGGAGGCGCTGTCGCACGCCGCCGGGGTGAGCGTCAGGGCACTGGCAGACATGGAACGCGGGCGTACCCGAGGGCCGCAGCGCCGTACGGTCGAGGCGCTGGCCGAAGCTCTGGGACTGGACGGCGACGAGGCGTCGGGCCTGGAGGCGTCCGCCGCGCAAGGGCGCCCCCGCCCTCGCCCGGTCGAAAGCCCGGCCGAAGGTCCCTCCGTGCCCGTCCCGTTGGCCCTGCCGCGTGACATCCAGGACTTCACCGCCCGTGACACGGCTCTTGCCCGGCTGCTGGACCTGGCGCAGGGCCCCGGTGCGAGCCGGCCGGTGGTCACCGTGGTCGCCGGACAGCCGGGACTGGGCAAGACCTCGTTCGCGGTGCACGCCGCGCACCGTCTCGCCCCGCACTTCCCCGACGGGCAGCTCGCCCTGGACCTGCACGGCATGGATGCCGAGCCGACCACCCCCCGGGACGCGCTGGCCCGGCTGCTGGGCGCCATGGGAATCGCCGACGCCGCGCTACCGGCCGGCACCGACGAGCGGGCGAGCCTGTGGCGCTCCCTGGCCGCCGGCCGCCGGCTGCTCCTGCTGCTGGACAACGCCATCGACGAGACCCAGGTCGGCCCGCTGCTGCCCGGCACCGGCCCGTCGCTGACCATCGTCACCAGCCGTCAGGCCCTGGCAGGTCTGACCTCCGTTCACCGCTGCGATCTGGCTCTGCTGCGGCGCGAGGAAGCGGTGGAACTGCTGACCCGCATCGTCGGCCCCGAACGGGTACGGGCGGAAGCGCAGGCCGCACGCGACCTGGCCGATCTGTGTGGGTATCTTCCTCTCGCCGTCCGGATCGCCGGACAGCGCCTCCTCAGCCGGCCGCACGAGCGCCTGGGCAAGCTCGTCGCCCGTCTCGCCGCCGAGGGCCGCCGACTGGACGGCCTCCAGGCCGGAAGCCTGCAGGTGCGCGCCGCCTTCGCCCTCTCCTACCGTCAACTGCCCGCGGACTCACGGACCTTCCTGCGGCGCGCCGCACTGGCCGCCGGGGCGGACTTCAGCCCGGAGAGCGGCGCGCTCCTGGCCGGACTGTCCTACGACCAGGCGGTCGCCTGCGCCGAGGAACTGACCGACGCGGGGCTGCTCCAGAGCGACCCCACCGCCGAGCGCTATCGGTTCCACGACCTGCTGAGGCTCTACGCGGCCGAGCAGGTCGAGGCCGAGGACGGCCCCGCGGTCCGCGACGCGGCGCTCGACCGGACCACGCAGTGGATGCTGTGCCGGGCCACCGCCGCCGCGCTGCACTTCGACGTCGACCACGACCGGACGGCGCCGTCCGGTGACCCGGACCCGGACACAGCACCCGTCGGCCGGGAGGAGGCGCGGGCCTGGCTGGAGGCCGAGCGAGCCCAGTGGCTCGCCGCGCTGCGCCGGGCCCACGACACGGGCCGGCACCGGCAGGTCCTGGACACCGCGAAGGCGATGCACTGGTTCTCCGACCGCACCCAGCACTGGGAGCAGTGGGTGGAGGTGTTCCAGCGCTCCTCCGACTCCGCCCGCGCACTCGGCAGCAGGCGGGAGGAAGCAGTCCACCTCAATTACCTCGCCTGGGCCCACAACCTCTGCGTCCACGACCCCCGAGCCTCCCTGGCGTCCGCCGACGCCGCGCTCGTGGCCGCCCGCGACAGCGAGGACGGACTCCAGGAGGGCTGGGCATTCGGCTACGGCGCGGGGGCACTGAATCGACTGGGCCGTACGGAAGAGGCCCACACACGGCTGCGTGAGGCGGCCCGTTGCCTCGCCTCACAGGGCTCCCCGCAGGCCAGGCTGGCCGAGCTGACGATCCTCAACAGCCTCGGCACCCTGCTGCGCAAGATCGGCCGACCGGCGGAAGCTCTGGACATCCACCGCCGCAGCGAACAGATCTGCCGGGCGGGTGTCCCGGGCCGTGCGGACGAACTGATCGCGCTGTACCACGCGGTCGCCCGACAGCAGATCGGCAACGACCTGGCGGCCCTGGAGCGCTGGCACGAAGCCGAGCCGCCGCTGCGGCAGGCCCTCGCCTCCTTCGAGACCGCGCAGATGCCGGCCTGGGCCGAGCAGGCTCGGCTCGATCTGGGCCAGGTGCTCGGCGCCATGGGCCACCCGGAGGCCCGTCAGACACTGGTCGCCGCCCACGCCGCCCTCGCCGCGCTGAGAAGCCCACGACAGGACGAAGCCGCCACCGCACTCGCCGCGCTGGACCGGACCACCACGGGCGGGTGAGGCCCGACCGGCCGTGCGCGCCGGCTGCCGTCTGCCCAGGCCCCGGACGACACGAGGCCCGGCCGGGCCCCCGAGGGGAGCGCCGACCGGGCCTCGGCCCGCAGTGCGGCTCAGCCGCTCACCGGACCGGTGACGACAGGTGGCTGCGTGCCGTCAGGGCCGCTGCCGCTCTCCCACCACGGTCACGGGCACAGCGAGCCGGTGTCCGAGACGTTGCAGCTCACCTGCCAGGGGCTCCACTGGCCGTTGGTGAAGCGCTGTCGGAACCAGTAGTTGCCGTCGCTGCCGATGGCGTTGATGGTGAAGTAATTGAGGGTTCCTGAGGAGGAACGGCCGATGGAGACCCGGCTCTGGGCCCATCCGGCCATGGACACCCATCCGTTCCAGTTGCCGTCGGAGTAGCTCCAGTTCGTCCAGACCGCGTGATCGGTACCGACGACGAATTCCTGTGTCGTCCCATTGTCGAGTTTGGTGGTCGTGATGCCGTACTGGCAGAGGTAATTGATGCCCTTGTCCTTGCAGATGGTCGCCGCCTGTGCCGGCGCCGCCGCGACACCCACTCCCGCGAAAGCGGCCAGGGCCGCGACTGCCGTGAGGGCACTCCTGAATCTGCGCATGTGCATGTTCCTTTGCCGAGGGGCGTGGTCGAGTCGGGGAAGGGAGAGAACAGGCGTCCCCGGCGCCACGACGAGTCGATCACGGGCAGGCGGACGCGGACCATGCAGAACGACCGGCAGAAGTAACCCCCGTCCGCCACGAGCCGGCCGGATCCGGTGTGAGGCACGGCCGGCTCAGGGCCGTATCGCGCCGCGTCCTGCTTCCTCCCTGGCCGCAGCCGTGCCACCGATCGCGCCCGCGTCATCCGGCGCGCAGGCTGGACGTATGGACACCATGGTGCTGGGCAACGTGGAGCTCACGCGTGTGGTGGAGCTGCCCGCCAAGGGGCGCGCCCGCGACTATGTCTTCCCCGATGTGCCCGTCGAGCACTGGCAGGAGCACCGGGACTGGCTCGCCCCGACTTTCCTGGACCCGGCCGCGGACGAGATCCCCATGATGATCCAGACCTGGCTGATCCGCAGCGAGGGCCGAACGATCCTGATCGACACCGGCGTCGGCAACGACCGGGAGCGCCCGGCCATGCCCTCCTTCCACCGTCTGCACACCCACTACCTCGAAGAGCTGGCCGCAGCGGGTGTCCATCCGCCGGACGTGGACACGGTGATCTGCACTCACATCCACAGTGACCACGTCGGCTGGAACACCCGCCTGACGCCCGAGGGGGAGTGGCGACCGACTTTCCCCGACGCTCGGTACGTCCTCGCACGGGCGGACTTCGACTACTGGAATCCGGCCAACGGACACCGGACCCGGTCCGGCCCTCGGATGGCCAACGTCTTCGAGGACAGCGTCGCCCCCGTCCACCAGGCCGGCCGGACCGTGCTGTGGGAGGGCGACCACTACGACATCGACGGCCGGCTCCGCATCGAGCCCGCCCCCGGCCACACGCCCGGCTCCTCCGTCGTATGGCTGCGGTCGGGCACCGACCGGGCGGTGTTCGCCGGGGATCTGCTGCACAGCCCGCTGCAGATCGTGGAGCCGGACGACTGTCCCAGCTTCGACGAGGACGAGCCTCGCGCACGGCGCAGCCGACGCCGGGTGCTGGGGGAGGCCGCGGACCTGGGCGCCGTGCTGTTCCCCGCGCATTTCCCCGGGCCGGGCGCGGCCGAAGTACGACGCGTAGGCGACCGGTTCGCGGTGCAGGAGTGGGCGGCCTGGGGCTGAGCGCGTCCCACGGGTGCATCCGCGCGGGTCGGCGGTGTGGCCGACCGCGATGCCCGCAATGGCCGACCGCGGCGCTCAGCCATGGATCATGTCCGCGGCGAACGGCTCCCAAGAGCCGGGCCAAGTCGTACGGGCAGGTGGTGCGGGCCGCAGTGTCCACCGCTTCGTGGCCGAATGAGGGGGCGCAGCCGTCCCTCGGCCTGGCCCGCACCACGGGCGGCTGTCTGCCGGAACGGCACTCCTCTCGCCGTCCGTCTCGTGGCTCGACTGCTGAGATTGGTCTGTTTGGCGATTGCCGTCATGGAAATGGCGCATTTTCCGGGGTGGCGGCAGCCTGTGTTCGCTCCGGGCCTACGCTGTGCCGGTGACCAGTGCCGATGTCGCCGCCGGGCCCGCCGCCGAAAGCGGTCCCGAGCCGCGTACCCAGTCCCTGATGCTGACCTTCTTCGGCACTCATGTGCTGGGGCGGCCCATCGCGGTGTCGTCCGGCAGTGTGATCGCTGTTCTCGGGAGGCTGGGCAGTACGGAGGAGGCGGTGCGGACCACCTTGAACCGGATGGTCAAACGCGGCCTGCTGGAGCGTCGCCGTCAGGGCCGGAAGACCTACTTCGGGCTGACGCCGCACGCCGTCCAGGTGCTGACGGACGGCAGGGACCGCATCTGGCGCACCGGCGCGGTGAACCGGGACTGGGACGGCCGGTGGACGATGGTGGGCTTCTCGCTGCCCGAGGCATGGAGCCGTGAACGGCACGACCTGCGCTCCCGGCTGATCTGGGCGGGCTTCGGCCCCCTGCAGAACGGCCTGTGGGTGGCCCCGGCGCGCGTCGACGTCCGTGAGATGGTGGCGGGTCTCGGCATGGAACCGTACCTGCGGGTGTTCCGGGCGGAGGTGGAATCGCCGACCGACGTCCGTGAGGTGCTGGAGCAGGCCTTCGACCTGCCGGCCATCGGCGCACGGTACCGGGCGTTCCTGGAGCGCTGGGACCGCACCGACCCGCTGCCCGCGGCGCTCTCCGGCGACGAACTCGCAGGCCAGCTCCTGCTGCACACCGACTGGCTGGACCTGGTGCGACGTGATCCGCATCTGCCCGCCGAGCACCTTCCGGGGGACTGGCCCGCCGCCGACGCGGAGACCGTCTTCCGTGGCCTGGCCAGTCGCTGGGAACGCCCCGCCACACGCGTGGCCGCCCGGCTCCTCGACACCCTGACGCTGGACTGATCCGCCCCGGGCCCCACGCGTCCGGACGCGGAGCCGCCTGTCTCAATATTGGGCAGTATGTTGACGGCGATGAAAAAAGAGCCCTACATTCGCAGCGCTCTTAAAGCTCGCTCCCTCGCTCGGTCCCCCCTCGACTCGCGGAGCCGCCGTCATGCCCCGACCCCGTTTCTCGACCCTCGTCGCCGCCTGCGCGACCGCCCTCGCCGCCACTCTGATCGGGCCGGCGACCGGCGCCCGGGCCACGACCACCGATCACTACTCCGGGACGCTGTCCGACGGCGCCACCTGGATCGCGGACAGACCCGCGCAGTGGAACGGCAGCCTGCTGCTCTTCAGCCACGGCTTCGGACCGACCGTCGCTGCCGACGCCCCGTCGACCGCGGCGCGCCAGGCCCTGCTGGACGCCGGCTACGCACTCGTCGGCTCCTCCTACGACCCCAACGGCTCGATGTGGGCGCTCGACTCGGCCGAACGGGATCAGTTCGCGGCGCTCACCGCCTTCCGCCGACAGGTCGGCACGCCGACCCGGGTCATCTCGGTGGGCCAGTCCATGGGCGGCCTCGTCAACGCCCAGATCGCCCGTGACGGCGCAGGACGCGTCGACGGCTCACTCGGCCTGTGCGGCCTGGTCGCGGGCGGCGTGGACCTGGACAACTACCAACTCGACGCCGAGTACACCCTGGCCAGCTTCTTCGACCCTGCCGACGCCGACAACCTCGTGAACCTGGGCAGCCAGGCCGACGGCGCGGCCCTCGCCGACCGGCTCACGAAGGCTGTGGAAGCGGCACAGCAGACCCCCACGGGGCGTGCCCGGATCGCCCTGGCCGCCGCCTTCCTCAACCAGACCGACTGGGCTCCGGGCCAACAGCCGCCCGCGCGTGACGACTTCGAGGGCCAGGAGAAGCAGCAGTACGCGTGGCTGGCGCAGGGCCTTCTCGGGTTCATCGTCCCGGCGCGCTGGTCGGTGGAGCAGTCCGCCGGCGGCAACACATCCTGGAACAAGGGCGTCGACTACGCCGGCCTGCTGCACAAGTCCAGCCATGCCAGGCAGATCAAGGCGCTCTACCGCGACGCCGGCCTCGACCTGCGGACGGACCTGAACCGGCTCACCCGAGGCGCGGACATCTCGGCCGACCCGGCTGCGGTGGCTCATCTGAAGCGGACCTCCACGGCCGGCCAGGGACTGGCCGTGCCGCTGCTCGACATCCACACCACCGCCGACCAACTCGTGCCCGTCGAGCAGGAGTCGGCCTTCGCCGGGCGGGTGCGCAGGGCCGGAGACTCCGCGCTGCTGCGACAGGCCTATGTGGCACGCCAGAGCCACTGCAACTTCACCACCGCCGAAGTCGTCGCCGGGCTGCACGCCGTGGAGCACCGGCTGGACACCGGGCACTGGGACAACTCCGCCACCGCCGCCGGACTCCAGCGCAGCGCCGACGAACTGGGCCTCGACGGCGCTGCCTTCACCGACTACCGGCCGAATCCTCTCAGCGGTACCCGCTGATCCCGAAGCGTCCCCTCCCCATCCCAAGCTCGCGCGCCCCAGGAGCACCTCCGTGTCAATGACGACCGAATCCTCCGCCAGAACCGCCGTCGGCCGCGGTCTGACCACCGGCACCCTGGTCGCCGGTCTCCTCGCCGTCTGCCTCGCCCAGATAGGCCTGGCCATACCGGCCACACTCAACGGGCTGTTCCAGTCCGACCTGCACCCGGTCGGCTCGCAGCTCACCTGGATCTCCGACGCCTTCCTGCTGCCGGTCGCCGTACTGGAGCTGACCTTCGGACTGCTCGGCGACCTGTTCGGCCGCAAGCGGCTGCTGATCGGCGGCGCTTCGCTGCTGGCCGTGGGCGAGCTGGTCAGCGCCACCGCCTCCGGTGTCCACCAACTCTGGGTCGGACAGGCCCTGGCAGGTCTGGGCGCCGCGAGCCTGTTCCCGACCTCGCTGGCCATCCTGGCCGCCGGCACCACCTCGCCCGCGCAACGGGCCCGGGTCATCGCGATGTGGGCAGCGCTGCTCTCCACCGGCGGGTTCCTCGCCCCGCTGCTCGGCGGCATCACCGCCACCTACGGCTCCTGGCGATGGTCCTTCGTCGTGGTCACCGCCGTAGCCGCGGCGAGTGCCGCCGTCAGCGCCGTGTTCGCCGTCGACTCCAGTGCCCCCGAGGGACGTTCGCTGGACGTGGTGGGCCAACTGACCATCGGTCTCGGCCTGTTCTCGCTGCTCTACGCCATCATCCAGGGCCCCACCGACGGATGGGCCTCGCCCGCGATCGTCACAGCCTTCGTCCTGGCAGCCGCTTTCCTCGCCGCCTTCGTCCTCGCCGAGCACCGCGCCAAGTCCCCGCTCCTCCGCCTGGACCTCTTCCGCAACCGCGCCTTCGCGGTCGCCTCGGTCGTGGCCGTGGTGGGGATGTTCGCCTTTCTGGGCACCGCCTACTCCGTCAGCATCCGGCTCGGCCCGGTGCAGGACCAGGCCCCGATGCGGACGGCCCTGGCATTCGTCCTGCTCAACGGCATCACCCTGGTGATGTTGCCGCTGACGGAACGGCTGCTGAGAAGTGTGGCGCCTGGGCTGCTGCTGGGCAC
The DNA here is from genome assembly GCF_044767525.1 of Streptomyces sp. NPDC101234. NCBI lineage: Bacteria > Bacillati > Actinomycetota > Actinomycetes > Kitasatosporales > Streptomycetaceae > Streptomyces > Streptomyces sp. NPDC101234. The sequence goes on from NZ_JBIWOA010000009.1 coordinate 124,341, forward strand.
GGGACTGCTGTTGATCGCGGCGGGCGACTACTGGGCGGCCACGCTGCCGATCACCGATACCTCCTTCGCTTCGCTGATCCTGCCGCTCGGCCTGGTCGGGCTGGGCTTCGCGATCACCGTCTCGTCGATCACGGCGACGGCCGTCAACACCGTGCCGGTGCACCTGGCCGGCATGGCGAGCGCCACCACCAACCTGCTGCGGGACTTCGGCTTCACCCTCGGCCCGGCCGTCATCGGCGCCGTGGCCCTGAGCCGCGCGGCAAGCAGCTTCTCCGACTCCCTGCACGGATCCGCGCTGCCGCAAGCACTGAAAGGCGCAGGCACGGCCGTACTGGAAGAAGGCGGCCCGCTCGCGGTGAACGGTGCCTCGGCGGCGTCACCCAAGCTGGCGGACCTGCACCCACTCGCCCTGGACGCCCTCGGTCACGGCTACTCGATCGGCTTCGTCGTCTGTGGCTCGGCCGCACTGTTCTCAGCACTGCTGGCCCTGGTGACGCTTCGCGGCCGAGCCGCTCCACGTGACGAATCCTCAGAGCAGCAGTAGGGAAAGAGCCGGACCGGCTGTGCCCCCCAGGGCATCGATGGCTGCAGCTGTGGCCGTCGCGGTCGGGTGAGCCGGCACAGCGGCCCCGGTCGCGGAAGCACCGCGACCGGGGCCTGGGTTCAGCTTCCGGGGAAGGTGCCGACCGCCGCTAGTTCCGGTACCGGAACACGATCCGGCCGCGCGTCAGGTCGTACGGCGGGAGCTCCACCAGCACCCGGTCCTCCAGCATGATCTTGATGTAGTTCTTGCGGATCTTCCCGCTGATGTGCGCGAGCACCTGGTGGCCGTTCTCGAGCTGCACGGTGAACATGGCGCTGCGCAGGCACTCGACGACCTTGCCCTCGACTTCGATGACGTTCTTGTTCCTGGTCATCGCACCAGTTCCAGGTTGCTGCTCAGCGGCCGGGCGCCGATGCCCTCGAGCAGCGTCGAGGCCGCCTGGTTGGACTCGTGGACCTCGGTCCAGGCCTCGGCGAACCCGGAGCGGTGCAGCGTCCCCAGCGCGTGGGCGAGTAGCGCCCGCGCGATGCCGCGGCGCTGCTCGCCGGCCCGGACCGCGACCAGTCCGATGCGCGGCCGGATCACCGTGACCACCCGGATCAGACCGAGATAGCGGTCCGGCGCCGCGGCCACCGCGTACTTCGACGGGTCGACGATGGTGTCGCCCTCGGGGAGGGGAATGACCTCCGCGGGCATCGTCTGCCACCACCCGGCGGTCGCCTCGACCTCGTCACGGATCGTGCGGTCCACCGCCCGCAGCAGAGTCTCGTCGGCCTGGCCGGCGGGCACGATGGTCACGCCCGAAGGCGGCAGGACCGCTTCGAGCCCTGTGACGCGCGGGTCGGTCGGCACGACGTACTCCCACTCACGGCGCCGGACCGTGAAACCGGCCCGCCGCCAGCCGGCCGTCAACTCGGCGTCGGCTTCGTCGACCACCGTGTACAGCGGCACCGGCAGTTCCGCCAGCATCGCCTGGGCGAGCCGGTCGAAGGTGGCGTCGTGCCAGGCGTCGATGCCGACGAACAGGCGTCCGTCGGACCGGTGCTCCGCGTACCCGCGGCCGACCACCAGGTCGTCATCCAGTGCATGCCATTGCCGGTCCGCGACGCGCGTGATCATCACCGCGTTCTCGCGCAGGCCGGATGAGAAAGGTTTTGTGTTCATCGGAGTCTCCCTCCAGGAGTGCCTCGATCTCAGGCGCTCCTGGCGACACCGAACGTCAGCCGCCGGACCGTGACGGGTTGAGGGAGCACCCACGGGTAACTGTGTTCACGGGGCTCACCTCCATACGACGACTTCACGGTCCGCCACGAAAGTAGCGGCAGGGCGCCGCCTCGTTCAAACCCTTTTCCCGTCGGCGGACCGCGAGGCCGGTCGCGAGGCGGGTCGCGAACATGCGACGGGTCATGGCAGACCGATGGCATCAGGTCTCGCCATGTCGTTCGCGTCGAACGACATGCTGTGCGAACTGCTCAGCGCCCAGGCCGGAATCCTCGACCACAACGTCTCCACCGAGGTGGCCACGGAGTACGAGCGGGGAGCGCACGATGCTCTCGCCGGTCTGGCCGGGCCCTTCCAGCAGGTTCTGCCCGAGCTCGGCGGCCAGCAGGCCACCGAAGCGGCCAGGATGACGATCGTCCTTGTCGGCGCGCTGTGGACGCGCACTCACCCGGCGCCGGCCGTGCGCGCGGTCTACACCGCCGACCCGAGCCTCGCCTTCCTCCTCCCGTCCTTCACCGCGACGCTCGAACGATCACTCACACTCTTCCTGGCGGGCCTGCTGTTCGACCCCGACCGGTAATCCCGGCCGGTGTTTCCGGCCGAACCGGCGACTTCTCGAAACCTGCCGTGAAAGTGCGGGGGGCAGCCGCTCGCGGGTGGCGAAGCGAGATCGGTTCCTGAGCTCAGCGGAAGACGATGGCATGGCCGCCGGCCATGCTTGCCCGGCAGGCGCGATAGAGCTGATGCCAGGTGGATCTCTCCATGCCGAAGGGGGCGTCGGGCTCGAAGTCGGCGAGGGCGGACTCGGCCGCTGCGGAGAGTGTGGCGTCGGCGTCGAGGTGGATGCCGAGTGAGGGTGCGACGCCGGCCAGTTCGGCCGGCAGACGCTGGCTGGAGCCGACCATGCCGTGACCGTCGACACCCGCCTCCGGCGGCAGGAAGAGCGGCTCGTCGAAGTCGACCGGTATGTAGTAGCCCGAGTCGTCGGCGTGGCAGAGCAGGTGGGAAACGAGCATGGCCGTCTCGTCGTGGATCTTCTCGCAGTCCCGTTCGTACTGGCGGCGTCCCAGCCGTCGGGGCGGGTGAGCAGACCGGTGTCGAGGTCCGGATCGATGGTCAGCCAGGGGAGCTGTCCGGGGTCGGTCCAGCGCAGCATGATCCCCTCGGTGAGCGGCACCGAAGCGGGGTCGCCGCGCCAGGTCCCGGCGTAGAACTGGACCAGGCCGGTCAGCCGGCCGTCGGGCTCGGTGTCCTCCACGAGCGCGAACGGGGCCAGATCGGCGATGCGCAGGTCCGCCTCCTCCAGCAGCTCGCGGGCGATCGCCGCGTCAGGACTCTCCCCGGGCTCGGGATGGCCACCCGGCAGTGACCACTGTCCGGCGCTGGAGATGGGCTTGTTCGCATCCCGTAGATGCAGCAGACAACGGCCATCGGGGTGGACCAGAAGGGCGACCACGTTGGTGTGCGGGGGCGGTTCGGCCATGCTCATGCGGGTTCTCCATGCGGGCAGGCGAGATGTGAGGAGGAGCGGGGCGCCGCCGCCTTTGTCCCCGACAGTGGCGGCGCCCCGGGTTTCAACGGGTGGTGGACAGGGCCAGGAGTTCGGCGAAGAGGCCCCCGCCGGCCGCGAGGTCGTCGTAGGCGCCCTGCTCGACGATCCGGCCGTTCTCCAGGACGAGGATCCGGTCGGCGATCTGGCAGTTGACCAGCTGGTGGGTCACCACGATCGTGATGCAGTCTCCGGCGAGGGCCTTGATCTTCTGGAGGATCGTGTGCTCGCCACGGGCGTCCATTTCCGAGGTCGGCTCGTCCAGGATCAGCAGACCTGCCTTGCGGTACAGGGCCCTGGCACAGGCCAGGCGCTGCCACTGACCGCCGGACAGCTCGCTGCCGCCCCACAGTTCCCGGGCGAGCAAGGTGTCCAGTCCGGCCGGGAGGTCCTCGACGGCCTCTCTCAGGCCGACCGCGTCGATCGCCTCCCAGACGAGAGCGTCACCGTCTTCATGGGGCTGGCCGAGCGTCACGTTGTCCCGTACGGACAGCGGCCACTGTGCGAAGGACTGCGGGACCAGCCCGGACATGACCCACAGGCTCTCGGGGTCGAGACCTGCCACGTCCCTGCCGTTCCAGCTGACCTTGCCCTTGTCGGTGAGGTAGATGCCGGCGAGCAGCCGGGCCAGGGTGGACTTGCCCGACCCGTTCTCGCCGACCAGGGCGACGATCTCGCCCCTGCCCGCCCGCAGTGACACCCCGTCCAGAGCCGGCTTCTCCTTGCCCGGATACCGGTAGCCGACCTCCTCCGCCCGGACCTCCTGCACCGGAGCGGAGAGGGCCGGCTCACCGCGCTTGGGGGCGCGGTCGGCGGCGAAGGCGAGGAAGGCGTCCATGTCGGCGAGGTAGAGCGAGGTGTGGAACATGGCCGCGCCGTAGATGACGACCTGGCTGAGCGCGGCGAGGCTGGTCTGCACGGCGATGACCGCGGTCCCCGCGACCGCGGGCTCGATCCTGCCGGTGGCGGCGAGCCAGGCCAGCGCGGCCCAGGTGACGACCAGGAAGACTCCCCCGATCGCCGAACTGGTCAGGACGATCCTGAGCATGCTGGGCGCGGCGGCCAGGGTACGGGCGTCGATCCGCTCGGAGATCGACCGGTACCAGAAGCTGAGATAGCCGGTCATGGTGTTGGCGCGGATCTCGTCGGTGAACTTCACGCTGGTCGCCCAGCCGCGCAGATTGTGGCGGACGTTGCGGTCGCCCACGTTCGCGTAGTGCGTCTGATAGGTGACCTTCGCGTGCAGCACGGCGCCGACACCGGCGGGTACGACGGCGAGCAGCAGCAGGGGCAGCAGCAGCGGATGCAGGACGGTGAGCACTCCGCTCGCGGCGACCAGACGGATGAGGGCGGCGGTCAGGCGGGTGGCGTCCTGCACCATCACATGACCGCGGACCGCGCCCATCTCCGCGGCCTCCTGCCGGTCCGCGCAGCCGTCCTCGGCGCGGGCGGCGGCCTCGATGCCGCACACCGCCTCCACCAGACTGCTGTCCGCCTCCGTGGTCAGCAGCGGTGTGATCCTTCCGTCCGCGTAGGAGGACAGCGCGGTCGCCGCCTTTCCGGTCATCGCGGCCAGCGCGATCACCACCAGGGCGGGCAGCGCCTGGTGGAGCCTGCCCGCGACCGGTCCCGCGGCGAGGACCTGACGCATCGCGTGCGCGGTGCCGGTCAGCTGGACGGCAGCGCTGACCCCGATGGCCAGCTGGCAGCCGGCGAGCAGCATGACGGCACGGCGGTCGATGGCCCACGCGATCCTGGCGGTTCGCGCGAGCACCCCGGGAAGTTTGCCGACCATGGCCGTGAACCCGGCCTCTTCAAGCGGGTTCTTGCTGTGCTTGCCGGTGTAGTGCAACGGGGCGGGCGGCGGAGGCGGTACCCGACCAGCTCCTACCGCGTCCCTTGCCCGTGGTGGGGAGGCGGCGTTCACCGGCGTCCTCCCCGAGGCAGTCCAGTTCGGGCAACGGACGGCCTCGCCACGCATGTTGGGGATGATGTCGGCCTCATACCGGTACCTCTTTCGTGAGGCGGGCCAGCACGGCATGGGCGTCTTCGGCCGTTTGGTGATGGCCGTGTTCCTTGCCGTCGGCGGCCAGCGTGCGTACGGCGTGCAGGGCCGTGAGAGCGCGCAGGGCCAGCCGCTCGTCTCCGCTCAGGGCGCGGCCGTAGCCGTTGAAGAAGTCGAGGCGCAGGTGCGGATGAGCCAGCCACGGACCGCAGGCCAGACGGGCGAAGTCCACAACGACCGGGGCGAACCCGGCTGTCTCGAAGTCACGCAGGGACAGGTGCGTCTCGGGACCCCGGACCAGGCCGCGTTCGAGGCGGCCGTGGACGAAGCCCAGTGGCAGGCCGCCGAGCACGCTCAGGCGGTCCGCGAGATGCGCGACGAGCTTCTGCTCCGCCACCGACAGCCGGTCGCCGGCCACGGCCAGGTGGAGGCGAGCGTCTTGGGCCACCCGCAACACGGCCGTGTCCGCCTCCTGACGGTCGTCGGCGGTCGCCTCGCCGGCCTGGTGCAGCCGGGCGACGAGGACCCCGCTGCGCCAGTGGATCCGCCGTAGAGCGGTGGCCTTCACGTGCAGGTCCGAGAGGGGAAGGCCGGGCAGGTCGGTCAGGAGCAGGGCCAGGTGGGAGGGGAGGGTGGCCAGCAGACGCGGCGCGCCTCCCGCGCCGAGGGCCGAGACCACGTGCCGGTGGACGAACGTCTCCTGGGTGAAGCCCTCGGACGTCCGGGCGATCTTGATGACGAAGCGTGCGTTGTCGGCAGCCCGGACAACGTGCCACGAACTCCGCGGGGTGACGTCGAGCGAGGCGTCACGTACGGGGACGAGGGCGCCCAGCGTCTTCTCGGCCCAGCCGCGTACCGGTTCGGGCAGCAGGAACGGGTCAGTCATGCCCCCCACCTCGGTGTCATACGTGATCGATCCGCGCCGGCCACCGAGACGCTCCAGGCGGTGTACGCGGGCCGGCCCGGGGCGCGGCGCGCCGAAGCAGGAGGGAAAGGGACAGGAGCGGGGGCGGGAACGGGATTCATGATTTCCTCCAGAGGTCGTCGAACAGCAAGGTGGGACGGTGGTCATCCCCCAGGGACACGGCTCCGGCTCGGCTGTTGTCAACAGCCGTGCATGCGGGCCGCGTTGGGGATGACTGATGATGACCGGCACAACGACCCGACCGCCCGACTCGAACGCGCGTGTTTGAGTCGCATCTCCAGCCCCGTGATTCCGGGGCCGGCGTGGTGCCGACCGCTTGCCTGTGCGGACCCATGAGTGCGGAGAGTGGCCGAATCGCCGCGACCCGATACAGGAGTGACGCACGCGTTTCCGCACGGTGCGACCTCGGACGAAGGGGTCACCGGCGCGGAGCACATGCTCTGCGGCTGGGTGGCGGGCTGCGGGTGCGGAGGCACTGCGCATGGCTGTGGTGGACGTCGAGGAGCACGAACTGGTGTGGATCGTCCACTGGATGTCCGAGGAGTTCGTGCGCACTCGGAATCGGGAGTCCATGCCCGGCAGGCAACGGGCCGTACCTGGTCGACCGTGTCGACGGGGGACTGCATCAGGTCGGAGTCGTCTCCGCGGCGATCGGGCACCCTGTCCGGCGGCGAGCAGCAGATGCTCGCCGTCGGCCGGGCCACGGTCACCGGACCTCGGCCGGTCATGCTGGACGAACCGTCCACGGGCCTCGCCCCGCTGGTCGTCGTCCAGGTCATGGACGCCATCGTCTCGATCAACCGGGCCGGCACGTCGGTCCTCCAGGTGCGGAGTTCACCCCCGACCGCCCTGCTGAGCCTGGCCGCCCGGCATCATGTGCGGATCAGCAGCCTGTCCGCTCGAAAATCCGAGCGGACGAGCGCCGTCCTGCTGCGATACTGCCGCGATGATCAACGTGCCTTCTGCTGTGCTGGATTCGTTGCACGGGCTCGCGTTCGGCGACGCCTTCGGTGACCGCTGGTTCGGCATCCTGCGCCGGGACGGTTCGGCAGCCCTGGAGGCGCGGACGCTGCCCCCGGAACCGCTGTGGCGGTGGAGCGACGACACCGCGCAGGCGCTCGTTCTCGTCCGGGAACTCGCCGAGGGCGGCGGCACCGTCGACCAGCGCCGCCTCGCCCTGCGCCTTGCGGCGGCCTACGCCGACGACACGCACCGCGGCTACGGAGCCTCGATGCACGACGTGCTGCGCCGGATCGGCGCGGGCGAGCCCTGGCAGGAGGTGGTCGCCGGACAGTTCGGCGGCCAGGGTTCCTGGGGCAACGGCGCGGCGATGCGCGTCGCCCCGCTGGGCGCCTGGCACTGTGCCGACCTCGATGCGGTCGCCGAGCAGGCCGCCCGGCAGAGCGCGGTCTCGCACCACCACCCGGAGGCGGTCGCCGGAGCGGTGGCGGTTGCCCTCGCCGCGGCGCTGGCGACCCGCAGCCGGGGCGGGCACACCCCGGCCAGGCCGGACTTCCTCCATGCGGTCGCCGAACGGCTCCCCGACAGCGACGTCCGGTCGGGCGTGCGGGTCGCGGCCCGGATGCCGGAGCACACGTCGGTCCGGCACGCCGCGGAGGTCCTGGGCTCCGGCTACCAGATGTCAGGGCCCGACACCGTCCCGTACGCCCTGTGGTGCGCGGCGGGGCACCTCGACGACCTGCAGGAGGGCCTGTGGCTCACGGTCGCCGGGCGCGGTGACATCGACACCACCTGCGCGATCGCGGGCGGCGTGATAGCCGCCCGCACAGGCGTTGCCGCCCTTCCCCCTTCCTGGCACGCGGCCTGTGAACCGCTGCCCCCGGTCGTGATGGAGCAGGAGGGGTGATGCCGATGTCGCCGGCGATGATCTCGTCGAGGACGGCGTCCACGGGGTCGCGGTCGTCCTGGCCCTTCGGTCTACGACGGTGAGCTCGACGCCGGCCTTCACGGAGACCGTGTCGAGCGGCCGGAGGCCGAGGTTGCGACAGGGTCTCTTCGGGGTCTCCGAGGAGGCCCTCGACCAGACCGCGGACCGGGCGGCCAGGACCGCGCGGGACATCGCCCGGAACAGCCTCGGATCCGCCGGCGGCTGACGGGCGCACCGCTCGAAGGCGGCGAAGGCAAAGGAGGCCAGACCTGCGTGGTTCCATCGTCGAAGATCTTCTTCGAAGAAGTACGGGCCGCTTACGCAGAGACGGCGGGTTCTCTGGGACTGACTGGTCCGGCCGAAACGGAGAACGTCATACCGGTGTCGGCGTACGCGGGCGGCGGCGTCGAGTACAGCATCGGGCTCGATGTCAGGGCAGGCACCGTGGACTGCACCGTCGGCACCGAATCGGAATCCGTCGCCTTCACCGTGTACATCGAGGAGCCGGCACTCGCCGTCGGCGCCATCGAGGTCCGCGGAAGAATCTCGTACAGCGCCCGCAACCACAGTCAGCTCAGGAAGTCCCTGTTGGGGCAAGCCGAATACGTCCGGCTCGTGCACCCGCTGTTGGCCGCCGCGGCAACGGACGAACTGATGCGGCAGGCCGGTGCCGGTGAGCGGAAGAAACCGGCACGCCCTTGACCCAGGGCTTGCAACCAACTCGGCTGCGATCGCTCCGTGGTGGATGGGGCCGACGGGACTCTCGTGGGCCATCGCGCTCCAGAGAGTCGCTCCGGCGCTCAGCTCTACGGTCCGCCGGGGCCGCGCCTGCGCCGGTCGCGAGTGGTGCTCGTCCGGTCGGAAGGCGGGGCGAGCGGTGTGGAGGCCGGTTTGACGAGGCCGTGGAGGTGGGCGTAGGCGACGGCCTGGACACGGTCGCGGAGGTTGAGCTTGGTCAGGATGCGGGAGACATGGCTCTTCACGGTCTCGTCGCCGATGCCGAGGCGGTCGGCGATCTCGGCGTTGGTGTAGGCCTCGGCGATCAGCAGCAGCACGTCGCGCTCCCGCGAGGTGAGGTCGTCCAGGCCGACGGGGACGGCCGGCGGCGCGACCCCTTCGGCGAGACGGGCCAGGAGGCGCCGGGTGACCGAGGGGTCGATGAGGGCGTCGCCGCGGGCGGCGACCCGGACGGCGGCGATGAGCTCCTCCGGGGGAAGGCTCTTGAGCAGGAAGCCGCTGGCTCCGGCACGCAGGGCGCGGTGGACGTAGGCGTCCTGGTCGTAGGTGGTCAGCAGGATGACCCTGGTGGTGTTCTCCGGGTCGGCCAGGATCGTCTCGGTGGCACGCAGACCGTCCAGCAGGGGCATGCGGATGTCGAGGATGGCGACGTCGGGGCGGAGTCGGCGCACCTGACTCACCGCGCTGCGGCCGTCCGAAGCCTCGGCCACGCACTCCAGGTCGGGCTGGCTGTCCAGGACGCCGCGCAGGCCGGAGCGGAACATGGCGTGGTCGTCGGCGACCAGGACGCGCAAGGTCATGCCGGATCCAGGGTGTCGAGGGGGAAGGTGACGGTGGTGAACCAGGCGGTGCCGTCGGGCGTGGGGCCGTAGGTGACGGAGCCGTTGAAGAGGGCGGCGCGGCTGCGGATGCCCTGCAGGCCGCGGTGCGGGGAGTCGGGCCTGCTGCGCGTTCCGGTGGCGAGGGGGTTGGTCGTGGTGACGGCGAGAGTGGCGGGGGTGTAGCGCAGTTCGACCTCGGCGACCCCGCCGGCCCCGTGCCGGAGGGCGTTGGTGAGCATCTCCTGCACCACCCGGTACGCGGCGATGTCCAGGGACTCCGGCAGCCGGGGCGGCACGCCGTGCACGGTCACCCGGGTCTTCAGACCTACGGCACGGACGGTGTCGAGGAGCCCGGAGAGGTTGTCCAGACCCGGCTGGCTGTCCTCGCCGGCGGGGGCTCCGTGCAGGAAGTCCAGCAGGCGCCGCAGGTCGACCATGGCCGCCCGGCTGGACGTCTCCACCGCGGTCAACGACTCCGCGACGTCGACGCCTTTCGGCGCCGCCCCCGCCCGCAGCCGGGCGACCCCCGCGTGCATGCTGATGGCGCTGACGTGGTGGGAGATGACGTCGTGCAGATCACGGGCGATGCTGCTGCGTTCCTCGGCGATGGCCTCGGCCAGGGCCTGCTGCCGCTCGTGCCGCTCACGCTCGGAGCGCTGCTCCAGTTCGGCGATGTAGGCGCGGCGTGCGGTGGTGTACCGGCCGACCAGCCAGGGCAGCAGGGCATCGCCCAGGGCGCCGAGCAGGATTCCCCCGTGCCCGAAGTGCTCGCCGCCGAGCAACTGCCCCCCGACGATCCCGGTCGCCAGGCAGAGCAGGGATGCCACGGCGGGCCCCCGGTCCAGCCAGGCACCCGCCCGGTACGCGGAGACCAGCATGCCCGCGTTGTTGAGCTGGGGCAGCGGACCGTGACCGGGCAGCAGGACACTGCCGCCGACCGCCACGACCGCCTGGGCGACGGCCACGGCTCCCGACAGCCGCGGCGGGGTGGCCAGAGCGGCGTCGACCACGACGATCGCCGCGAGGACCACCCAGTGCCACGCCGTCAGCGGGTGGGACTGGTCAGCGAGGAGGAAGCCGAGGCAGTCCACGACCAGAGTGGTCGCCGCGACCAGGAGCGACTGCCGGGTCAGTGATCCGCTGACGTCCCGGGCGCGGACGGACTCCGCTCGGCCCGCGCCGCGCGCCTCACTTCCCTCGCTCTCGGGCAATGCAGTCCTCTCGTCCGCGCTACAGCTGGCTTCGACGACCCATGATGCCTGGTCACAGCCATGCGCGGGTCCCCCGTTCGGGGGAGGGAGCCTCCCCTGTCACCGTGACGACACCGGCGCGCGGCCGCCATAGCTTGGCCCGACCATGAACGACACGCCCCCTCGTACGACGGTGCGCCCCACCCGCCCGCGTACGCCCCACCCCCGCCCCCACCCCCACCGACGCCGCCTCTGGACCGCGCTCTCCGTCCTGGTCTGCGCCGTGGTCCTGCTGCTGACGTCGAGCTCGGCCGCCACCGCGGACTCCGCGTCCACCGGCAACGACGTCCAGGTGGCCCAGACGCTCGGCGACCGGGAACTGACCGTCGTCCTGCGCCGGATCACCGGAGTGCCGGGTCCCCTGCACGTGGACGTGATCACGCACAAGGGCACGGCCGCCGGCCGGATCGAGCTCGCGGTGACACCCACCGGCGTCTCGACGTCCGCGTCGAAGGGCAAGGAATCCGGTACGACCGTGGACTCGGCCGTCGTGAAGCTGGACAGCACCCCCGGCTCCTACTCCGCCCAGCTGAACGTCGACGAGGTCGGCCCTTGGGAACTGATGCTCGACGACGGCGCCGGACACACGGGGAAGATCCCCTTCGTCGTGTCGAAGACGACCACCTCACCGGCGGAGAAGGCGGTGTACGCCGGTTTCATCGGCGCCGGGGTCCTCATGCTGGTCACCGTCGTCGTGGCGGTACGGGTGCATCGCGGCTGGTGGACGTTCGTGCCGTCCGGCGGCGTGCTCGCCTGCCTCGCCGTGGCGGTCACCGGCGCCGTCCTGTCCTCCAGCCTGCCGCTGCCGGTGTCCCAGGGAGTCCAGGTGGACGCCACGATCGACGGTGTCGGCAACCCGTACACCTCGGTCGTCCAGCAGGCCGCCGACTACTCGCGCCCGCCCGCCACCCTGCTGCTCGGCTCCTCCACGATCCGCGCGGGCGAGACCGACACCCTGACGCTGAAGCTGACCGACGCCTCGACGGGCCTGGCCGTCGACGACCTCGTCGTCCACGACGGGGCACTGGTGCACCTGTTGGTCGTAGGCCCCTCGGGCCGGCTCTGCCACCTGCACCCGGTCATGACCGGGTACGGCACCTTCGAGGTACGGCTGCCGCTGCCCGAGGCCGGCCACTACGCGGTCTCCGCCGAGTTTGCCCGTCGCGGCGGCGGCGTCCAGGAGGTCCGCTCCGCGACCGGCATCGACGCGACCGGCTCGACGAAGGCGACTTCGAGCACCTTGCTGACGCAGGAAGGCACCGGCACACGGACGGTCGACGGGATCCGCGTCCGCATGAGCGCGTCGTCGCTCGTCACAGGCAAGGCAGCCGTCCTGACCGCTCGGATCGGGGACTCGGCCACCCTCCAGCCGTGGCTCGGCATGCTCGGTCACATGATCGTCGTCGGCCCGCTCAGGTCGAGGACGGCGGCGGTCGGCGTGGAGGCACAGAACGCCGAGGTGTGGGCGCACTCGCACTCCATGGGCTCCGTCGCCGACGACATGCCGGGCATGGACATGAGCTCCGGTGACATGAGCTCGATGAGTGGCCTGACCTCCGTCAACGGCGACAGCACCGCCGACGAGACGGTCGCCGCCTACGGGCCCGACGTCTCCTTCGTCTACACGTTCCCGATCGCCGGCTACTACCGGATCTGGATCCAGGCCGAGCGCGACAACACGATCATCACCGTTCCCTACCTGCTGCACGTCACCGACGCCACCACGGAGAAGACCCGATGAGCGGGCCCATGTCACCGTCCCGCCGCCGACGTCTCCGGATGGGCGCGGTACTTCTGGCCACCGTCCTGTTCACCCTGCTGGCGCTCCGCCTGACGATGTTGTCGAGTACGTCCGGTTCCTCGTCCGGTTCCTCGTCCGGCGGCACGACCCTCACCGGCGGCACCGCCCACGACGTGGTGACCCTGACGATCGCTTCACCGAAGACCGGCACGACGTCGGTCGAGGTACGGCTCACACCGCGCGAAGCGACCGGAGCGACCAGGACGACCGGTTCCGCGCCCGTCGTCACCGTCTCGGCCGTGCTGCCCACGACGGGCCACGCGCTGCCCGACTACACCGCCGTACCCACCGCGAGTAACCGGTACCGCGTCTCCGCCCTGCCCTTGATGATGACCGGCCGCTGGGAGTTCCTCGTCGACATCGACGGCCAGGGCCGCGACGACCACCTCGTTTTCCCGCTCACCCTCACTCGCTGACCCCGCTGAAAGGCAGTGCCGATGGACGCCGTCCCCGATTCCACGCTCACCGTCGCACCCGACGAACCGTCACCACCCGGCAACCCGCCCCGGCCGCAGGCGGACCGGGCCGGCCCCGTCTCCGCCTTCACGGTACTGGCCGGCACGCTGACCTCGCTGATCGGCATCAGCTGGGACATCGAGTGGCATGTCGACGTCGGCCCGGACACCTTCTTCACCCTCTCCCACCTGCTGCTGTACTCCGGCAGTGCCCTCGCCGGTGTGGCCAGCCTGGTGATGGTGCTGCGCTCCACCTTCGCGCAGCGCGCCGGACGCTCCACCGACCGGGCCGTGGGCGGTGCGCCGGTCCGGGTGTTCGGTGGCACGTTCACCGCACCACTCGGCTATCTCATCTCCGGCACCGGCGCCGCACTGTTCCTGATGTACGGCCTGGTCGACCTGTGGTGGCACTCCCTGTACGGCTTCGACGCCGTGCTCAACTCCCCGCCGCACGTGGCGCTGTTCATCTCCATCAGCCTGACCATGGTCGGCAGTATCACCGTCTTCGCCGCCGCCCGGGAGCAGCGGTGGGGACGGATCGGCCTGGTCGTCAGCACCCCGGTGCTGATCACCTTCTGCCCCCTCACCACCTACGCGTTCCAGGGGGTGTCCCAGACCATCGACCCGCAGCTGGCGGGCAACATCTTCTTCTCCGTGTGCCTGTTGATCACGGGGGCGCTGACCTTGCGCCACCGGGGCATCGCGCTGTCCATCGCGGCCGTGCTCGGTGTCATGCAGCTGTTCCTGTGGTGGTTCTCGCCGTGGGCGGCCAAGTGGTACGCCGGCCACGTCGGGCTGCCGCTGCGCGACAACCTCATGAACGCGGCGCCCGTGCTGCCCTCCGGCATCCCCATGTTCATGCTCGGCGTGGCCGTGGTGATCGAGGCCCTGCTCCTGCTCGGCCGCAGGCAGAACTGGTCGTGGCGCTGGATGCCGCAGGTCGTCGGAGCCGTCGGCGGCGTACTGGTCAGCCTTTCCATGCTCCTCCAGACCTCCCTGGTCAGCGGTGGCGGTGGCGGTGGCGGTGGTGGGGGTGGCGGTGGCCCGATGGGTCAGTCAGGCACTTCCGCGAGCACCCTCCTCACCGACGCCGTTCTCGGGCTGGTGATCGGCACACTGGCCGGCTACCTAGGCTCCCGCTTCGCCGTTCTGCTGCGGCTCAACACCACCGTCACCGACCAGGAAGACAGCCTGACCCGATGAACACGCGATCACTGCTTCGGGTACGGCCGCGCCAGGCACGTACCGAGCGGCGGACGGTACTGCACCGCGCCCGCGCCCTCGTCCTCGCCCTGTCCGCGATGGCGGGCATGCTCTTCGTCTCGGCCCCGTCGGCCCAGGCCTACGCGCCGGTCGACATCGTCCACACCGAGAAGGTGAAGGTGGGCCCCTACGACCTGACGGTCGGCTTCTCCAAGTGGCCGCTGCGCGCCAACCAGTCCCTGGACTTCACCTTCGCCCCCGACGGAGGCATCAAGGGCAGGTCCGGCACCCTCTCCATGAGCCTCGCCGGCCAGAAGAGCGGCATGGGCGGCCCGGGCGGCGGCGGGGGCGGCATGGGCGGTCAACTGGCCCGGCATCCGCGCAAGCTGTCGGTCTGGGGTCTGGACGTCCAGTCGCTGTCCACCGCCGGCAAGTGGAACTTCACCTTCACCATCAAGGGCTCCCAGGGCACCGGAACGGGCACGCTGAAGAACATCCCCGTCCTCTCCCAGCCCGGCCCCCCGTACGCGGTGAGCTGGACCGTTTGCACTCTGCCGCCGGTCGGCGGCCTGATCGCCCTGCTGACCGTGGCCTGGCGCCGTCACCGCCCGGGCCGCCGCATGGTGGCATTGAGCTACTGACGCTACTGACGAGCGGTGCTCAAGGACCGTGGAAGAACGACTGGCGGGGTGCGGCCGCACCCCGCCAGTCGGTCTTGCACCGTGGCGGGGGGCGATGGGGGGGGGGGGGGGGTGTGGCCGGCCGCCG